>NZ_JBFUBY010000148.1:0-10269 GCF_056405515.1 Polaromonas sp. P1_G2 | reverse complement strand
GGCCGCGGCGGCCTGCCGTGAACTCGGTTACGTCGAGTTCCTGCGCGGCCGCTACGAGCGCACGCTGGCCTGGCTGCAGCGCGCGGCGCCGCTGGCCGGCGGCGACCGCGCGGAGCAGGCGCGCATCGCCACCGTGCACGGCTCCGCGCTCAGCGACACCGCGCACTACGCGCCCGCCATCGCCCTGCTGCGAGAGGCCGAGGCGCTGGGCGCCGCCGCCGGTGACCCCAGGCAGCGCGCCTATGCGTTGTCCATGCTGGGCCGCGCGCTGCTGCTGCACGGCGAGCTGGACGCCGCCGCCGACGCCCTGGACCGGTCGGTGGCGCTGGCCCAGCCGGGCTGGACCGCTTTTGTACCCTGGCCGCAGTCGCTGCGGGCCGAAGTCGACCTGCTGCGCGGCGACGTGGAGGCCGCCGCGAACCGTTTCGAGCATGCCTTCGCGCTCGGTTGCCAGATCGGCGACCCATGCTGGGAAGGCATTGCCGGCCGGGGGCTGGGACGCGTGGCGATGGCGCGCGGCGAACCCCGGCGCGCCGCCGAAATCCTGGTCGACGCGCTGGCGCGCTGCGTGCGCCTGCCCGATGCCTACCTGTGGGGCAAGGGCTATGCGCTCGACGCGCTGTGCGGCGTCGCGGTGGCCGAGGCCATGCCCCAGGCCTCGGCCTGGGTCAACGAGTTGCAGGACCTCGCCGCGCGCAGCGGCATGCGCGAACTCACGGTGCGCGCCTGCCTGCATCGCGCCACCCTGGGCGACAGCTCGAGCGCGGCTGCGGCGAAGCTGCTCGCCGGCCAGATCGACAACCCCGCGCTGCACGCCCTGGCCGGGCTTTGACACCGGCGACGGCGCGGCCACGCCCGCACGGCAACACCTCAAAAGGCTCATGATGAATGCAAAATCCAAGGGCGCCGTACGTCACGGCGCAACCCGTCACCTGGTGCCCGGCCAGGCGCTGCGCCTGCCCCGGCGCGGCGGCGAACTGACGGTGCTGCGGGGCCGGCTCTGGCTCACGCGCAATAACGATCCCGGCGACCACTTCATCGACATCGGCCAGCGCGTGCGCCTTGGCGACCATGAGAACGCGGTGATCGAACCGGCCGGAAGCTCGCAGGGCGTGATCCTGCGCTGGGAGCCCCGCCGCGCGGGTTTTACCGGCGCCTGGTTTGCCCTGCCCTTGAGCGGCGCGGCCTTCCTGGCCTGGATGGCGGCGCGTGGCTTCGCCGCGCTGGCGCGCAACGCGGCGGCAGGGGCCAGGCGCGCACGCGGCTGTTGCGGCGACCGCCATGCCGTATTCGTTGCCCTGGAAGGCGGGGCGGCAAGGGAGCCGGGCCGCCGCTCCTGAAAGAAAAAAGGCCCGAGGCGTCAATGCCTGGGGCCTTTTTTTGTTCCGCTGGCGGCTTACGCCCTGCGGGTCAGTTGCGGGTCAGAACGGGATGTCATCGTCCATGTCGTCAAAGCCGCTGGCCGCCTTGGACGCCGCGGGTGCTTGCCGCGGTGCGGCTGCAGCCGGCGCGCGCGCAGGTGCGGACTGGCGCGGGGCTTCGTAACCGCCGCCGCCACCGCCGTCGTCACCGCCGGGACCGCCCATGCCCTGGCGGCTGCCCAGCATCTGCATCTGGTCGGCGCGGATTTCGGTGGTGTATTTTTCGATTCCGTCCTTGTCGGTCCACTTGCGCGTGCGCAGCGAGCCTTCCACATAGACCTGCGAGCCCTTGCGCAGGTACTGGCCGACGATCTCGGCCAGGCGGCCGTTGAACACCACGCGGTGCCATTCAGTGGCTTCCTTCATTTCACCGGTCTGCTTGTCCTTCCACTTGTCGGTGGTGGCGATGGTGACGTTGGCGACCTGGTCGCCGCTCGGGAAGCTGCGCATTTCGGGGTCGCGGCCCAGATTGCCGACGACGATGACTTTATTGACGGATGCCATGAGGGGTTCTCCTGAGCTGATCTACAGAGCGGGGGGCCCTGCTATTTATGAATGGCTACAGTTTAACTGGCTGGCCCGGCAAGGCCTCGCCGCCCGAGGGCTCCGTAGCCGCATGGCGGCCGGGCGCCCGCATGGGCCAGGCGACCAGCAGCCAGGCCAGCATCAGGCCGCCGCACAGCAGGAAAAGCCCCTGGGCGCCGTGCGCCTTGGTGACCCAGCCGCCGACCGCGCCGCCGGCAAAAAACCCCAGCGATTGAAGGGTGTTGTACACCCCCAGGGCCGCGCCGCGCGCCTGCGCGGGCGCCAGGCGGGACGCCAGGCTGGGTTGGGTGGCCTCCAGCACATTGAAACCGCAGAAAAACAGGAATAACAGCGCAGCCAATGCGGCCAGGCCGTGCGGCGCCGGGGCCGATGAGGCCACCCACAGCAGTCCCAGCTGCACCACAAAGACCAGGCCCACGGCGCCCAGGAACACCGCCCGCAGGTAGCCGCGCCGCTCCATGGGGAACAGCACCGCGCCCATCACGACAAATGAGGCCAGCACCGCCGGCAGGTAGACCTGCCAGTGGCCGGCCTTGTCCAGCCCAGCCGCCACCAGCAGCGCCGGAATCGCCACCCACATGGCCAATTGCACCGCATGCAGCACGAACACGCCGAAATCCAGCCGCAGCAGGGCCGGGTCTTTCAGGACTTCGAGCAGGCTGCCGCGCGGGCGATTCACGTGTTCTACCGGCTCGGGCGGCACCCACCAGGCGACTACCGCGATGCCGGCCAGCGCCAGCGCGCCGGTCAGGGCGAACAGGCCGTGCAGCCCGATATAAGCCGCGAGCAGCGGCGCGACGAGCAGCGAGAGCGCGAACATCAGCGCGATGCTGCCGCCCACAAGGGCCATGGCCTTGGTGCGCACCTCATCGCGCGTGGAATCGGCCAGCAGCGCGGTGACGGCGGCGGAGATGGCGCCCGCACCCTGCAGCGAGCGGCCGGCAATCAGCCAGTTCAGGTCCGGGGCCCAGGCCGCGATGAAACTGCCCAGGGCAAAAATCACCAAGCCGGAAATAATCACCGGTTTACGGCCCCACCAGTCCGAGGCGATGCCGAAAGGGATCTGCAGCAGGCCCTGCGTGAGCCCGTAAATGCCCATGGCCAGGCCGACGCGCGCCGGGTCGTCGCCGCCGGGGTATTTGGCCGCCTCCAGCGCGAACACCGGCAGCACCAGGAACAGGCCCAGCATGCGCAGCGCAAAAATCGACGCCAGCGAGGCGCTGGCGCGCCGCTCGGTGGCGGTCATGGGAAAGGACACAGGGGAGGATGGCGCGGGCACGGGAATAAAGCAGGCAAAAAGACTAAAAAACCGGAATAAAAAGGCCCAAGCCGGGGCGGATCGGGAGTTTGGGGCACCGGGGCGCGGCAAGCCCCGGCCGCCCGGACCTTGTCCAGACGGCTATTGTGCTTGAAACGGTGCTTCGGTCTATGATGGAGAGTTTTGCGGCTGCCACATCTTGAACTCTCCCGACGACAGCAAATACCTTGCCTCCCAGGCTGCGGAAGGCCGGCACGTGGCGGAGCCCGCCCAGGGCCGCTACCTGGCACAAGCCCTGGCGGCGCAGCGCATCAGCATTCGCGGGGCGCGCACGCACAACCTCAAGAACATCGACCTGGACATTCCGCGCAACCAGCTGGTGGTGATCACCGGGCTGAGCGGATCCGGCAAGTCGTCCCTCGCCTTCGACACGCTGTACGCCGAGGGCCAGCGCCGTTACGTCGAAAGCCTGTCGACCTACGCGCGCCAGTTTTTGCAGCTGATGGACAAGCCCGACGTGGACATGATCGAGGGCCTGTCGCCCGCGATCTCCATCGAGCAAAAGGCCACCTCGCACAACCCGCGCTCGACCGTGGGCACGGTGACCGAGATCCACGACTACCTGCGCCTCTTGTTCGCGCGCGCCGGCACGCCGTTCTGCCCCATCCACGACCTGCCGCTGCAGGCACAAAGCGTCAGCGAGATGGTCGACACCGTGCTGGCCCTGCCGGAAGACACCAAGCTGATGATCCTGGCGCCGGTGGCGCGCGACCGTAAGGGCGAGTTCGTCGACGTCTTCGCCGAAATGCAGTCCCAGGGTTATGTGCGTTTTCGCGTCGACGGCACGGCCTATGAGTTCGACGACCTGCCCAAGCTCAAGAAAACCGAGAAGCACAACATCGACGTAGTGATAGACCGCATCAAGGTGCGGGCCGATTTGCAGCAGCGCCTGGCCGAAAGTTTCGAGGCTGCGCTGCGCCTGGCCGACGGCAAGGCGATTGCGCTCGAGATGGATACCGGCAAGGAACACCTGTTCAGCGCGAAATTCTCCTGCCCGGTCTGCGACTATTCGCTCAGCGAGATGGAGCCGCGGCTCTTTTCGTTCAACTCGCCGGTCGGCGCCTGCCCGACCTGCGACGGCCTGGGCCACATGGAGTTTTTCGACCCGGCGCGCGTGGTGGCTTTCCCCTCGCTGAGCCTGGCCAGCGGCGCCGTCAAGGGCTGGGACAGGCGCAACGGCTATTACTTCGCCATGCTGGAAAGCCTGGCCAAACACTACAAATTCAACATCGACACGGCCTTCGAGGACCTGCCCGACAACGTGCAGCAGGTCGTGCTGCACGGTTCGGGCGACGAGGAAATCAAGTTCAGCTACGTGATGGACTCGGGCAACTTCGCCGGCAAGAAGATCAGCAAGAAGCACCCTTTCGAAGGTGTGATCACCAACTTCGAGCGCCGCTACCGCGAGACCGACTCCGCCGCCGTGCGCGAGGAGCTGTCCCGCTACCGCAGCGTGCAGCCCTGCCCCGACTGCGAAGGCACGCGCCTGCGCACCGAGGCGCGCCACGTCTACCTGGTCAGCGCGCCCGAGGGCGGCGCCCAGCCCCAGCGCAAGGCGATCTATGAGATCAGCCACGCCACCCTGCGCGAGAGCTTCGAGTATTTCAGCGTGCTCAAGATGGAAGGCGCCAAGGCCGAGATCGCCGCCAAGGTGGTGCGTGAGATCGGGCTGCGCCTGAAGTTCCTCAACGACGTCGGCCTCAATTACCTGAGCCTGGACCGCAGCGCCGAGACGCTGTCGGGCGGCGAGTCACAGCGCATACGACTGGCCTCGCAGATAGGCTCGGGCCTGACCGGCGTGATGTATGTGCTCGACGAGCCCAGCATAGGCCTGCACCAGCGCGACAACGACAGGCTGATCGGCACGCTCAAACACTTGCGCGACATCGGCAACAGTGTGCTGGTGGTCGAGCATGACGAGGACATGATCCGCGCGGCCGACCACGTCATCGACATGGGGCCGGGCGCCGGCATCCACGGCGGGCGCGTGATGGCCCAGGGCACCTTCGACGAAGTCAAGAACAACCCCGATTCGCTGACAGGCAAGTATTTGGCGCAGACACTGAAAATCGCCGTGCCCAAGCGCCGCACACCCTGGCTGCCGACGGTGAAGGCGGTGGAAACCGCCGAGAAGAAAAAGGCCTCGCGCTTTCCGCAAAGCCCGGCCGCCGAACGCCGCGCCGCGCGCGAGGCCGTGCACCAGGCCACGCTGGGCGACATGCAGGCGCTGCGCGTGATCAATGCCACCGGCCACAACCTGAAGGGCGTGAGCGTCGAGTTTCCGGTCGGCCTCTTGACCTGCGTGACCGGCGTTTCCGGCTCGGGCAAGTCCACGCTGGTCAACGACACGCTGTACACCGCCGTGGCCCGCACCTTGTACCGCGCGCACGAGGAGCCTGCCGCGCATGAAGCGATTGAAGGCATAGAACACTTCGACAAGGTCATCAACGTTGACCAGTCGCCGATTGGCCGCACGCCGCGCAGCAACCCGGCCACCTACACCGGCCTGTTCACGCCGATACGCGAGCTGATGGCCGAGATGAACACGGCCCGCGAACGCGGCTACGGTGCGGGGCGCTTTTCCTTCAACGTCGCGGGCGGCCGCTGCGAGGCCTGCCAAGGCGACGGCGTGGTCAAGGTCGAAATGCATTTCCTGCCCGACGTCTATGTGCCCTGCGACGTGTGCAAGGGCATGCGCTACAACCGCGAAACGCTCGAAGTGCAATACAAGGGCAAGAACATCGCGCAGATCCTGGACATGACGGTCGAGGTCGCAGCCGAGTTCTTCAAGGCGGTTCCCGTCATCGCGCGCAAGCTACACACGCTGCTGGACGTGGGCCTGTCCTACATCAAGCTGGGCCAGGCCGCGACCACGCTGTCGGGCGGCGAGGCGCAGCGCGTCAAGCTCGCGCTGGAACTGAGCAAACGCGACACCGGCCGCACGCTTTACATCCTCGACGAGCCAACGACCGGCCTGCACTTCGCCGACATCGACCTGCTGCTCAAGGTGCTGCACCAATTGCGCGACGCGGGCAACACGATTGTCGTGATCGAGCACAACCTGGACGTCATCAAGACGGCCGACTGGCTGGTCGATATGGGCCCCGAAGGCGGCGCCGGCGGCGGTACCGTGGTGGGCGTGGGCACGCCGGAAGACATCGCGGCCAATCCCGCCAGCCATACGGGACGCTACCTGGCGCGCCTGCTGTAATTTGCGTCGATGCACCTGGGCGCGCGCCGCGCCCGGGCCGCGCCTTTCTCTCTTCCTTTCATAGGATCCAGGTTTTGAACAGCTCCACGTTTTTCACCCAACGCAAAGTCGTTTTCCTGCTGGCCTCGCTGTGCTGCCTGCTCTGGGGCAGCGCCTACCCGGCGATCAAGAACGGCTATGCGCTGTTCCACATCGCCGCCGATGACATTCCGTCCAAGCTGGTGTTCGCGGGCTGGCGTTTTATTTTTGCCGGCCTGGTGCTGCTGGTGTTTGCCCTTGTCAGCCGCAAGCCGGTGTTCCAGCTGGACCGCCGCACCTTCGGCCAGGTCACGCTGGTGGGCCTGACGCAGACCAGCGTGCAGTACGTGTTTTTCTACATCGGGCTGGCTTATGCCACGGGCGTGAAGAGTTCCATCATGAACGCGACCGGCACCTTCTTCAGCGTGCTGCTGGCGCAWTACATCTACAAGAACGACAGGCTCAGCTTCAACAAGGTGCTGGGCTGCGTGGTGGGTTTCGCGGGCGTGATGGTGGTGAACTTCAGCGAAAGCCTCTTGAGCTTTGATTTCACGCTGCTGGGCGAGGGCTTTGTGGTGATCGCCGCCTTTGTGCTGTCCGCCGCCAGCATTTACGGCAAAAAGGTCTCGCAGCGCGTGGATTCCGTGGTGCTCACGGGCTGGCAGCTGGCCATTGGCGGCCTGGCCCTGTTGCTGATCGGTCTGGCCACCGGAGGGTCTCTGACGGGCTTCACCGTCAAATCTACCCTGCTGATGGTTTACCTCGTGGTGCTGTCGTCGGCGGCGTTTTCGCTGTGGACGATTCTGCTGAAGTACAACCGGGTGAGCATGATCACGGTGTTCAACTTCATGGTGCCGATTTTTGGGACCATGCTGTCGGCAATGTTCCTGGAGGAGCAGTTCCTGGAGTGGAAAAACGGCCTGGCCCTGGTGCTGGTCTGCTATGGGATCTGGCTGGTGACCATGGAGGAGAAAGAGAAGCCCGCAGATTGAATCTTTGGTGGCGAACTTCTCCCAGCCCGCCGAACCAGAGAATTACATCGGCATGCGGTCCCGCCCATCCCGGACGCCCTGCCGCACTTCCTGGATCGCGCCCAGCAAGTCCCAGAACTGCTTGGCCTGGACTTTGAGGCGGTAATCGGTCTGGGCAATCTGCTCTTCGACCATTTCGGTCATGCGCGAATCCAGGTCGGCTGGCGGCAGCTTGAGGTAGGCCTCGCTTTCCGAGCCGTCACGCACGATGGTGGCGCCGGCCTTGCGGGCGATGTTGAGCATGGCGGTGTTTTCGCTGAGCGCGTGGATGAACATCATGTCGACGCCGTCGTTGYGGGCGTGCATCACGGCGCGGTCGAACAGGCGCGAGCCGTAGCCCCGGCCGCGGGCCTGGGCCAGCACCGAGACGCCGAATTCGGCGCAGCTCTTGAGATTCGGGTCGGTCGAATGCGCCAGGTGGGCCATGGCGATCAGCTGCAGCTTGCGGTTGTAGATGCCGAAGATCTCGTCCCGGTCGAAGTTGAGGCCGTCGACATAGCGGCGGATTTGTTCGTCATTGGCCGAGTAGCCGAAGCGCAGGTAACGGTCGTGTTCATCCAGGGCCAGCAAGTGGGCGGCGATGCGTCCCCCGTGGCTGGGGCCTATGGAGCGGATGGGAACCATGACGGGCTGGACGCGCGGGACGGCAGGCGTCTGCGGCGCGCTCGTCTCGGCTACAGGCGGGCGGAAGAACTCCTTGCTCGCGTTGTAGGAAGCTTTTAACAGTGTGCTGGGTGAGACCATGGCTTCAATATAAGGGTTTTCCCTAGAATTCCCAGTCTAAGGGCTTCTCCGGGGCCTTCAATAGGGAGAGCTGCCAAAATCGCCCCGGATTGCCACTTTTCCGCAAAAGCAGGGCTTGGCGAGCTATAAAAATCATAGCCAATTGGCATGGAAGATGAAAATGTTGCAATGCAGCAACACAATCCAAACCGCGATCCTGCCAAATCCAGCACACAGCCATTGGCTACCCGCTTGTTGRCGCAGGCCTGACTCGCTTCACGCCCTCACAAAGGCACGGCCGTGGTCGCCTTGACCCGGTCCAGCACAAAGCTGGTTTTGCAGTCCTGCACGCTGGGGTGCTTGAGCAGGGTGTCCATGATGAAACGGCTGTAGTGGGCCATGTCCTCGACCAGCACGCGCAGCAGATAGTCCATCTCACCGGTCAGCGCGGCGCATTCGGCGACCTCGGGCCAGGTCTGCACGCTGGCGCGGAACAGGTCCATGGGGTTGCGTTTGTGGCTTTCGGTGTGCTTTTCGAGGCGCACGTTGAGGTAGGCCGTCAGGCCCAGGCCCACAGCCTCGGGTTTGACCAGCGCCACGTAGCGGTCTATGACGCCACTTTCTTCCAGCCGCTTGACGCGCCTGAGCACCGCGCTGGGCGAGAGGCCCACCTGTTCGGCCAGCTGGTCGTAGGTGGCGCGGCCGTCGTCCTGAAGTTTGCGCAGGATCTGGCGATCGAGCTTGTCGAGTGTTTCCATGCTGCTTATTTTGCAGGTTTACTGCGTCAAAGGCAATTTTAACGCCCTGTTTCGCAGTAAAACTGATGCCGGACGCCGCTAAAGTCCAATGCATAGCCCACCATTTTGGAGACACGCATGAACGCACGCACCGACACCGCCCTGAACTTTGAACAAGGCGCGGCCTGGGACAACCCCATGGGGACCGACGGCTTTGAATTCATCGAGTACGCCGCCCCCGACCCGGCTGCCATGGCGGCGCTGTTCGWGCGCATGGGCTTCAAGCCGATTGCCAAACACCGCCACAAGAACGTGACGCTGTACCGCCAGGGCGGCATCAACTTCATCCTGAACGCCGAGCCCGATTCCTTCGCGCAGCGTTTCGCGCGCCAGCACGGCCCCAGCGTCTGCGCCATCGCCTTTCGCGTGAAGGACGCCAAGTTCGCCTACGAACGCGCCATCGCGCTGGGCGCCTGGGGCTACGCCCACACGGCGGGCCCGGGCGAGCTCAACATCCCGGCCATCAAGGGCATCGGCGACTCCATCATTTATTTCATCGACAAATGGCGCGGCAAGAACGGCGCGCAGCCCGGTGACATCGGCAACATCGGCTTTTACGACGTGGATTTCGAGCCGCTGCCCGGCATTGCGGGCGATGCGCTCAATCCCGCCGGCCACGGCCTGACCTACATCGACCACCTGACGCACAACGTGCACCGCGGCCGCATGGACGAGTGGGCCGGCTTTTACGAGCGGCTCTTCAATTTCCGCGAAATCCGCTATTTCGACATCGAAGGCCAGGTCACCGGCGTGAAGAGCAAGGCCATGACCAGCCCCTGCGGCAAGATCCGCATCCCGATCAATGAAGAGGGCAACGAGAAAGCCGGCCAGATCCAGGAGTACCTGGACCGCTACCAGGGCGAGGGCATACAGCACATCGCCATGGGCAGCAACGACCTGTTCGCCACGGTGGACGCGCTGCGCGCCAGCGGCGTGAAGCTGCTGGACACCATAGACACCTACTACGAGCTGGTCGACAAGCGCATCCCGGGCCACGGCGAAAGCGTGGCGGACCTGAAGAAACGCAAAATCCTGGTGGACGGCAAAAAGGGCGCGCTGCTGCTGCAGATCTTCAGCGAAAACCAGCTGGGCCCSATCTTCTTCGAGTTCATCCAGCGCRRKGGCGACGAYGGYTTYGGCGAAGGCAACTTCAAGGCGCTGTTCGAGAGCATTGAGCTGGACCAGATGCGCCGCGGGGTTCTGG
>NZ_JBFUBY010000147.1:0-10296 GCF_056405515.1 Polaromonas sp. P1_G2 | reverse complement strand
GCCTGTCGCGCGCCAGCGGCGGCAGCGTCAAAGTACACGGCCGCGACGTGCTGACCGACTATGCCAACGCCAGGCGCAAGCTCGGCGTGGTGCCGCAAGAACTGGTGTTCGACCCCTTCTTCTCGGTGCGCGAGGCGCTACGCATCCAGTCCGGCTATTTCGGCATCAAGCACAACGACGACTGGATCGACGAGCTGCTGGTCAGCCTGGGCCTGGCCGACAAGGCCAATGCCAATATGCGCCAGCTCTCGGGCGGCATGAAGCGCCGGGTGCTGGTGGCGCAGGCGCTGGTGCACAAACCGCAGGTCATCGTGCTCGATGAGCCCACCGCCGGCGTCGACGTCGAACTGCGCCAGACTCTGTGGCAGTTCATCGCCAAACTCAACAAGCAGGGCAGCACCGTGCTGCTGACCACGCATTACCTCGAAGAGGCCGAGGCCTTGTGCAGCCGTATCGCCATGCTCAAGCAGGGGCGGGTGGTGGCGCTGGCGCAGACCTCCGAACTGCTCAAGGCGGCGTCTTCCAATGTGCTGCGCTTCAAGATCGACAGCGAACTGCCCACGCATCTCGCTGTGCAGGCTCGCATCACCGGCCGTATCGTGCAATTCCCGGCGCACAACGCGAACGAAATTGAACAATACCTCGCGGCCATCCGCGAGGCGGGACTGGTGGCCGAAGACGTTGAAATCCGCAAAGCCGACCTCGAAGACGTGTTCCTCGACGTCATGAACAAGAAGCCCGCTGGCGATGGTGCTGCCGTGGCGGTAGACCTCGCGAAAGTAGCAACATGACCGGCTGGCAAACCCTGCTCTACAAGGAAACCCTGCGCTTCTGGAAGGTCGGTTTCCAGACGGTGGGCGCGCCGGTGCTGACCGCCGTGCTCTACATGCTGATCTTCGGCCACGTGCTGCAAGACCAGGTCAAGGTTTACAACCAGGTCAGCTACACCGCCTTCCTGGTGCCCGGCCTGGTGATGATGAGCGTGCTGCAGAACGCCTTCGCCAACAGCTCTTCCTCGCTGATCCAGAGCAAGATCATGGGCAGCCTGGTGTTTGTGCTGCTCACGCCGCTGTCGCACTGGCACTGGTTTTTCGCCTATGTGGGCTCCTCGGTCGCGCGCGGCCTGCTGGTGGGCATGGGCGTGTTCGCCGTCACCGTGTTTTTCGGCCAGCCGGCTTTTGTAGCGCCGCTGTGGATCGTGCTGTTCGCGGTGCTGGGCGCCGCCATGCTGGGCGCGCTGGGCGTGATCGCCGGCCTGTGGTCCGAGAAGTTCGACCAGATGGCGGCCTTCCAGAACTTCGTCATCATGCCGATGACCTTCCTGAGCGGTGTGTTTTACTCGATCCACTCGCTGCCGCCTTTCTGGCAGAAGGTCAGCCACCTGAACCCCTTCTTCTACATGATCGACGGTTTCCGCTACGGCTTTTTCGGCGTCAGCGACGTCTCGCCGTGGCTGAGCCTGGGCATCGTGGCGACGGCCCTGCTGGCTGTCAGCGCCATCGCCGTCAACCTGCTGCGGACCGGCTACAAAATACGGCACTGACTGAGCACAAAACATGACCAGCGAAGAACTCCAATCCATCATCGCCGCGGGCCTGCCCTGCGAGCACCTCGAGCTGTCGGGCGACGGCCGCCACTGGTATGCCACCGTGGTCTCCAGCGCCTTTGAAGGCCAGCGCCTGATCCAGCGCCACCAGAAGGTCTACGCCACACTGGGCGGCCGCATGCAGACCGACGAAGTGCATGCGCTGTCGATGAAAACCTACACGCCGGCCGAATGGGCCAATAACAACAGCAACGCGAACTGAACAAACATGGACAAACTACTCATCAAGGGCGGCAAGCCGCTGGCAGGCACGGTCGAAATTTCAGGCGCCAAGAATGCCGCGCTGCCCGAGCTCTGCGCCGCGCTGCTGACGGCCGACGACGTCACGCTGCGCAACGTGCCGCGCCTGCAGGACGTGGCCACCATGCTCAAGCTGGTCCGCAACATGGGTGTCGAGGCCGAACGCGGCGACGACGGCACGGTGCGCATCAACGCCGGCAAGCTCAGTTCGCCCGAGGCGCCCTACGAACTGGTCAAGACCATGCGCGCCTCCGTGCTGGCCCTGGGCCCGCTGCTGGCGCGCTTCGGCGAAGCCACGGTCTCGCTCCCGGGCGGCTGCGCCATCGGCTCGCGCCCGGTGGACCAGCACATCAAGGGTTTGCAGGCCATGGGCGCCGAGATCGCCGTGGAGCACGGCTACATGCTGGCCAAGCTGCCGGCCGGCCCGAATGGCGAAAGAGGGCGCCTGAAGGGCACCAGCATCACCACCGACATGGTGACCGTCACCGGGACCGAAAACTTCCTGATGGCCGCCAGCCTGGCCGAGGGTGAGACCATCCTGGAAAACGCGGCCCAGGAGCCGGAAATCGGCGACCTGGCCGAAATGCTCATCAAGATGGGCGCGAAGATCGAGGGCCACGGCACGCGCCGCATCCGCATCCAGGGCGTGGAGCGCCTGTACGGCTGCACCCACCAGGTAGTAGCCGACCGCATCGAGACCGGCACTTTTCTGTGCGCCGTGGCAGCCGCCGGCGGCGACGTCGTGCTCAAGCACGGCCGCGCCGACCACCTCGACGCCGTGATCGACAAGCTGCGCGAAGCCGGTGCCATCGTGACGGCGGGCGAGGGTTTTATCCGCATCCAGGCCAGCGGCCGCATGAAGGCGCAATCCTTCCGCACCACCGAGTACCCCGGCTTCCCCACCGACATGCAGGCCCAGTTCATGGCGCTTAATGCCATCGCGCTGGGCAGCAGCACGGTGACCGAGACGATCTTCGAGAACCGCTTCATGCACGTCAACGAGATGGTGCGCCTGGGCGCCAAAATCCAGATCGAAGGCAAGGTCGCGGTGATGGAGGGCGTCGAAAAGCTGTCCGGCGCCACCGTCATGGCCACCGACCTGCGCGCCTCCGCCAGCCTGGTGATCGCCGGCCTGGTGGCCGAAGGCGAAACCCTGGTGGACCGCATCTACCACCTGGACCGCGGCTACGACCAGATGGAAGCGAAATTGCGCGGCATCGGCGCAGACATAGAACGGGTCAAAGCATGATCACCTTAGCGCTCTCCAAGGGCCGCATCTTCGACGACATCCTGCCGTTGCTCAAAAGCGCCGGCATCGAGGTGCTGGACGATCCCGAAAAATCCCGCAAGCTGATCCTGGACACCAACCAGCCCGGCGTGCGCGTGGTGCTGGTGCGCGCCACCGACGTGCCCACCTATGTGCAGTACGGCGGCGCCGACATCGGCGTGGTCGGCAAGGACACCCTGCTCGAGTCCGGCAGCCAGGGCCTGTACCAGCCGCTTGATTTGCAGATCGCCAAATGCCGCATCAGCGTGGCCGTGCGCGAGGGGTTTGACTACGCCGCCGCCGTGCGCCAGGGTTCGCGCCTGAAAGTTGCCACCAAATACGTGGCGATCGCGCGCGACTTCTTCGCCACCAAGGGCGTGCACGTCGACCTGATCAAGCTCTACGGCAGCATGGAACTCGCGCCGCTCACGGGCCTGGCCGACGCCATCGTCGATCTGGTCTCCACCGGCAGCACGCTCAAGGCCAACCACCTGGTAGAAGTGGAGCGCATCATGGACATCAGCTCGCACCTGGTGGTGAACCAGACCGCGCTCAAGCTCAAGCAGGCGCCGATACGCCAGCTCATAGACGCCCTTTCGGCCGCCACGGCCTCCTCGCGAAAATCCTGACCCATGAAGCCGACCGCCGCACCCGCCCGCCTGTCCACTGTTTCCGCCAACTTTGAGGCCGAATTCGAGGCGCGCCTGCATTGGTCCGCCGACACCGACGCCGCCATCGAGCAGCGCGTGGCCGACATCCTGGCCGACGTGCAGCAGCGTGGCGATGCGGCGGTGCTGGAATACACCGCGCGCTTTGACGGCCTGGAGGCGGCCGTCATGGGCCAGCTGGAACTCACGCAGGCCGAGCTGAAGGCCGCATTCGATGCGATTCCCGCCGCCCAGCGCGATGCGCTCGAAGCCGCCGCGCGCCGTGTGCGCAGCTACCACGAGGCCCAAAAGAAGGCCAGTGGCGAAAGCTGGAGCTACCGCGACGAAGACGGCACCCTGCTGGGCCAGAAGGTCACGCCGCTGGACCGCGTCGGCATCTATGTGCCCGGCGGCAAGGCGGCTTACCCTTCGTCGGTGCTGATGAACGCCATCCCCGCCCACGTGGCCGGCGTCGGCGAGATCATCATGGTCGTGCCCACGCCCAAAGGCGAGAAAAACGCGCTGGTGCTGGCCGCCGCCTACGTGGCCGGCGTGACTCGCGCTTTCACCATTGGCGGCGCCCAGGCCGTGGCCGCGCTGGCCTACGGCACGCAGACCGTGCCCAAGGTCGACAAGATCACCGGCCCCGGCAATGCCTACGTCGCCAGCGCCAAGAAGCGCGTCTTCGGCACGGTGGGCATAGACATGATCGCCGGCCCCTCGGAAATCCTGGTGCTGGCCGACGGCAGCACGCCGGCCGATTGGGTCGCCATGGACTTGTTCAGCCAGGCCGAACATGACGAGCTCGCCCAAAGCATCCTGCTGTGCCCCGACGCCGCCTATATCGACGCCGTGCAGGCCGCCATAGATCGCCTGCTGCCCGAAATGCCGCGCGCCGAGATCATCGCCAAGTCCCTGAGCGGGCGCGGCGCGCTGATCCACACGCGCAGCATGGAAGAGGCCTGCGCGATCAGCAACCGCATCGCACCCGAACACCTGGAAGTCTCCAGCCGCGACCCGCACAAGTGGGAGCCGCTGCTCAAGCACGCCGGCGCCATCTTCCTGGGCGCCTACACCAGCGAATCGCTGGGCGACTATTGCGCAGGCCCCAACCACGTGCTGCCCACCAGCGGCACGGCGCGTTTCAGCTCGCCGCTGGGCGTGTACGACTTCCAGAAGCGTTCCAGTCTGATCGAGGTCAGCGAAGCCGGCGCCCAGGTGCTAGGCAAGATCGCCGCCGAATTGGCCTACGGCGAAGGCCTGCAGGCGCATGCGCGGGCGGCCGAGATGCGGCTGAAATAAGGCTTTAAATTACACGAAATTCGTGCAACACGAAATTCGTGTAAACTTCAGGCCATGAAGAACGTCACCATCACCGTCGACGATGCCGCCCTGGAGTGGGCACGCATCGAGGCGGCGCGGCGCAATACCAGCGTTTCGCGCCTGGTGGGCGAGATGCTGGCCGAGAAGATGCAGCGGACCGACGCCTACCAGCGCGCCATGCACGACTGGCAAAACAAGGACCGGCTGTGGGTGTCCGACGGCCAGCCCTATCCCAGACGTGTCGACCTGGATGAGGCCGGCGCATGAGCGAGGCTTCGAACAACGTTTTTGTCGACGCCAGCATCCTGGTCTACAGCGAAGACGGCGCCGACCCGGCCCGGCAACAAGCCGCGCTGGCCTGGCTGACCGTGCTGTGGCGACGCGGGCTGGGCCGCACCAGTACGCAGGTGCTCAACGAGTTTTACCTGCTGGCCACGCGCAAGATCCAGCCACCCATGCCCGCGGGCGATGCGCGCGCTGAAGTGCGCCGCTATGCGCTCTGGCAGCCCTGGTTAACCGACCACGCCACCGTTGAATCTGCCTGGGCGGTGGAGAGCCGCTACGGCCTGGATTACCGGGACAGCCTGGTCGTCGCGGCGGCCCAGCATCTGGGTTGCCGCTACCTGCTCAGCGAAAACCTGGCCCATGAGCAGCACTACGGCGGTGTCCAGGTGATCAATCCTTTTAAAACCGGCGTTGAACTGTTGGAGCCCCTTGCATGACCCTGCCTGCCCCTCTGTTGGATAACAAGCTCAAAAAACTGATACGCCAGGACGTGCAGTCCATGCACGCCTACGCCATCCAGGACTCTGCCGGCATGGTCAAGCTTGACGCCATGGAAAATCCGCATCGCTTGCCCATGGCGCTGCAGGCCAGGCTGGGCCAGCGCCTGGGCGCGTTGGCGCTGAACCGCTAYCCCGACGGCCGGGTCAACGACCTTCGCAAGGCACTGGCCGACTACGCGTGTATGCCCGAGGGCTTCGACATCATGCTGGGCAACGGCTCGGACGAACTGATCTCGCTGCTGGCTATGGCCTGCGACGTGGAAGGCGGCTCCATACTGGCGCCCCTGCCGGGCTTTGTGATGTACGCCATGAGCGCCCAGCTGCAGGGCCTGAAATTCATCGGCGTGCCGCTGACGGCCGACTTTGAGCTGGACGAAGCCGCCATGCTGGCCGCCATCCAGGAGCACCAGCCCTCCATCATCTACCTGGCCTATCCGAACAACCCCACGGCCAACCTGTGGGACGACGCGGTGATCGAGAAGATCGTCGAAGCCGCGCCGGGGCTGGTCGTGATGGACGAGGCCTACCAGCCGTTCTCGAGCAAAAGCTACATCGACCGCATTGCCAGGCACGGCCACGTGCTGCTGATGCGCACCCTGAGCAAGTTCGGGCTGGCCGGCGTGCGCATCGGTTACATGATGGGCCCCAAGGCCCTGATTGCCGAGGTCGACAAGGTGCGCCCGCCCTACAACATCAGCGTGCTGAATTACGAATGCGCGCTGTTCGCGCTGGAGCACCAGGCCGAATTCGCCGCCCAAGCCGAGGCGCTGGTGGCCCAGCGTGCCGTGCTGATGGACGCGCTGGCCGGCATGGCTGCCAAGGGCGTCAAAGCCTGGAAAAGCGACGCCAACATGATCCTGGTGCGGGTGCCCGATGCGGCCAGGGCCTTCGAAGGCATGAAATCGCACAAGGTGCTGGTTAAAAACGTTTCTAAAATGCATCCATTGCTGGCCAATTGTTTGCGCCTGACGGTCGGCACCGCGGACGAGAACGCGCAAATGCTGGCGGCGCTTGAAAAATCCCTATGACTACCCCCACACCTGTTTCCACCGTTCCCCTGGCACCCAGGACGGCCGAAGTTTCGCGCAACACGGCGGAGACCCAGATCACCGTCAAGCTCAACCTGGACGGCACCGGCAAGGCCAGCCTGTCCACGGGCATAGGCTTTTTCGACCACATGCTGGACCAGATCGCCCGCCACGGGCTGATCGACCTGGACATCCAGGCCAAGGGCGACCTGCACATCGACGGCCACCACACGGTGGAAGACGTGGGCATCACGCTGGGCCAGGCCGTGGCCAAGGCCGTGGGCGACAAGAAAGGCCTGCGCCGTTACGGCCACGCCTATGTGCCGCTCGATGAGGCGCTGTCGCGGGTGGTGGTCGATTTTTCGGGCCGCCCGGGCCTGGAGATGCACGTGCCCTTCAAGAGCGGCATGATCGGCACCTTCGACAGCCAGCTGGCCTACGAGTTCTTCCAGGGTTTTGTGAACCATGCCTTCGTGACCTTGCACATCGACAACCTCAAGGGTGAAAACGCCCACCACCAGGCCGAGACCGTGTTCAAGGCCTTTGCCCGCGCGCTGCGCATGGCGCTGGAGATAGACCCGCGCGCGGCCGGTGTGATCCCTTCGACCAAGGGCTCGCTTTAAGCTTCTTCCCAAAGCCGCCGCGCCGAAACCCACCTTTGTTTTTGGCATCGCCCCCTGACAATGGGCGCCGGCAGCCCTTAAATTCACAGCCAACCCTTCTTGAACCCCTGATGGCAAAACCCAAAACAGTGGCCGTGGTCGACTACGGCATGGGCAACCTGCACTCTGTCTCGCAGGCCGTGCGCCATGTGGCGGCGGGCAGCGGCTTTGAGGTGCTGGTCACCTCCAAAGCCGAAGACGTCATGAACGCCGAGCGCATTGTGCTGCCCGGCCAGGGCGCCATTGCCGACTGCATGCGTGAGCTCGCCGATTCCGGCATGCTGGAGTCGGTGCTGCACGCGGCGGCCCACAAACCGCTGTTCGGCGTCTGTGTGGGCATGCAAATGCTGCTGAGCCACAGCGACGAAGGCCAGCCCGGCGACGGCGGTGCCGGCACCCCCGGCCTGGGGCTGATTCCCGGCCAGGTCGTCAAGTTCGAACTGGCGGGCAGGGCACAGCCTGACGGGAGCCGCTACAAGGTACCCCAGATGGGCTGGAACCAGGTTTACCAAAATGGTGCGGGCACGGCACCCCACCCGGTCTGGGCCGGCGTGCCCGACGGCGCCTACTTTTACTTCGTGCACAGCTTTTATGCCCGCCCGTCGGATGCGCGCCACATCGCCGGCGAGGCCGATTACGGCGCGCGCTTCGCGGCGGCGATTGCACGCGATAATATTTTTGCCACCCAGTTCCACCCCGAGAAAAGCGCCGACCACGGGCTGGCCCTGTACCGCAATTTCCTGCACTGGAACCCGTAGCCACTCACAGCCGCCTTGGGTCAGACCCGGTATCGGGGCTTCCCGCTTTTTGTTACCCTGAGCACCCGTTTTCTTTTTTTACCGTCTTTTTTACCGCCACATGCTACTCATCCCCGCGATTGACCTGAAAGACGGTCACTGCGTCCGCCTCAAACAGGGCGACATGGATCAATCCACCATCTTCAGCGAAGACCCGGCCGCCATGGCGCGCAGCTGGGTCGACAAGGGCGCGCGGCGCCTGCACCTGGTGGACCTGAACGGCGCCTTCGCGGGCAAGCCCAAGAACGAGGCGGCCATCAAGCAGATCCTGGCCGAGGTGGGCAGCGAAATCGACGTGCAGCTGGGTGGCGGCATCCGCGACCTGGACACCATCGAGCGCTACCTCGACGCCGGCCTGCGCTACGTCATCATCGGCACGGCCGCCGTCAAGAACCCAGGTTTCCTGCAGGATGCTTGCACCGCCTTCGGCGGCCACATCATCGTCGGCCTGGACGCCAAGGACGGCAAGGTCGCTACCGACGGCTGGAGCAAGATGACCGGCCATGAAGTCATAGACCTGGGCAAAAAATTCCAGGACTACGGCGTCGAATCCATCATCTACACCGACATCGGCCGCGACGGCATGCTGACCGGCATCAACATCGATGCCACCGTCAAGCTGGCCCAGGCGCTGACGATTCCGGTGATCGCCTCCGGCGGCCTTTCGAACATGGCCGACATCGAGAAGCTTTGCGAAGTCGAGGACGAGGGTGTGGAAGGCGTGATCTGCGGGCGCTCGATTTATAGCGGTGATCTTGATTTCGAAAAAGCGCAGGCTAGGGCAGATGAATTGAATGGCTAGGAGTGTCTACAGACATCCCCAAGCACCGCCAGACGCACTGAACCCAAATGCTCGCTAAAAGAATCATCCCTTGCCTCGACGTCACCGGCGGTCGCGTCGTGAAGGGCGTCAATTTCACCCAGTTGCGTGACGCGGGCGATCCGGTGGAAATCGCCGCGCGCTACAACGAGCAGGGCGCCGACGAGTTGACCTTTCTCGACATCACGGCCACCAGCGACGGGCGCGACCTGATTTTGCCCATCATCGAGGCCGTGGCCTCGCAGGTCTTCATTCCCCTGACGGTGGGCGGCGGTGTGCGCACCGTCGAAGACGTGCGCCGCCTGCTCAATTCCGGGGCCGACAAGACCAGCTTCAACTCGGCCGCCATCGCCAATCCGCAGGTGATCGCCGACGCGTCGGCCAAGTACGGCTCGCAATGCATCGTGGTGGCGATTGATGCCAAGCGCCGCAATGCGGAAGACGAAAAACGCCTGACCCCCGCCGGCGAACCCGTGGGCCCGGGCTGGGACGTCTACAGCCATGGCGGGCGCAAAAACACCGGCCTGGACGCCGTGGCTTGGGCCACCGACATGGCACGGCGCGGCGCCGGTGAGATTTTGCTGACCAGCATGGACCGCGACGGCACCAAGTCGGGCTTCGACCTGGCCCTGACCCGCGCGGTGAGCGATGCCGTCAGCGTGCCGGTGATCGCCTCGGGCGGCGTCGGCAACCTGGAACACTTGGCCGACGGCGTGCAGACGGGCGGCGCCGATGCAGTGCTGGCCGCCAGCATTTTTCATTACGGCGAATACACGGTGCAGCAGGCGAAGCAGCATATGGCTGAACGGGGTATCCCCGTGAGGATGACGTAACCCCCGTCGAATAGGCGCAACCCCCGTCRGACGCTCACTGCGTGTAGCGCCTTCCCCCCTGCCGGGGCGATATCTGCGGTCCGGCAAAGCCGGTCCCGCGATATCCTTGCTTTAGTGTCTCCTTCCAAATCCGTGACAATTGCCTCATGACCCAAAATTGGCTTGACGACATCAGCTGGGACGACAAGGGTTTGATCCCGGTCATTGCACAGGAAGCCTCCAGCGGCGATGTGCTCATGTTCGCCTGGATGAACCGCGAGGCCTTGCAAAAAACCGCCGAGCTGGGCC
>NZ_JBFUBY010000146.1:0-10305 GCF_056405515.1 Polaromonas sp. P1_G2 | reverse complement strand
CCTTTTGCCACGGTCAGCGCCGCCTTCAAAAGCCCCAGGCGCTGGTGCGAGATGCTGATATTGCATATCAACACCAAGTACTGCCACGCCAGTTCCGACGACAGCCCGAGCACGCTGAACATGAACATCGGGAAAAAAACCGAGCAGGAACTGGGAGATGCCTTTGCGCTTCAGTTCAAGTACCAGCTGGCCGCCAGTTCGCCCGACTACCTCGCGGCGAACCTGAGGTCGGACAAGGGCCCCTTGGGCACCAAAGATTACCGCATCGAACTGCAGGCTGTGCCGCTTCCGGACGGCAAGACCTTTATGCACCTGCGTTATTCCTACGGCTACGGCGTCGCCAGCCGCCTGGCCATGCAGGGCTACCTGGCCACGGCCGGCAGCGGCAAGGTCGGTTTCACGCGGGTGCAACGCGGCTCAACCGCCGGGTATGTCGACGGCATGCGCGGCACCGTGGAGCGCAACACCATGCGCTATTACCTGGCCATTGAAGCCTACCTGGCCTCACTCGACAAGCCGCCGGCGCAGCAACTCGAGGCGCGGCTGCAGCACTGGTTCGACGCGACCGAGCAGTACGCGCGCCAGCTCCATGAGGTGGACAAGGAAAGCTACCTGGTCATGAAGCGCGCCGAATACCAGCGCCAGCAGGCATCCTGACTTCCTCTAGGTGGCTTGCGGCGGCACATTGATGCCGGGTTCTCGAATGGGAAGCGTGGGTTCCGGCGGCGGGGGATCGGTGATCTCGGGCGGCGTGCCGGGCTCAGGGGGAATGATCAGCGGCGGAACCTCGTTCGGCACGTGAATGCCCGGTGTTCCGGGTGGAGGCTGGGGAACGGGAACGTGAAGATGCAGGGGCATAAAAATTTCCTTGGATTCCGTGAATTTCCTTGAGTCGAGGGCCCCGCCCCGGCCTCATTTCAGCCGGAACGAGCGCAAGGGCTGGAGCCGGCCGCGCAGCCGCGAGCGAAGGACCAGCATGGCCAGCGCGCCGGCCGCGGCGGCCAGCAAGGCCGACTGGCAAGGCCGGGCCGCGACATGGGCACCGACGGCCCGGGTGAATGAAGAGCTGGTGCGGCCGCCGTTGCGGGCAAAGGTGGGAGCCTGGCCGGACAGCGGCCGCGGCATCGCGGCGCCGTTGCCCTGCCCTTCCACCAGCACCGCCTCTTCCGCCGTCTGGAAAACGCCGTCGTCAAGCCGCCGCGGTCTGGTATCGAGAGGCTGAGCGGTGGGCGTGCTCATGGTCCGGTCCTGGTGGATGCGGTGTTTTCGGCTTACGCGGACTGCAGCGTGGAGGCCCTGGAGTCGTCGTTCGCCGCGGGGTCCAGCTTGCGGCTCTGGGTCAGGCAATAGGCCAGCAGGCAATCAATTTCCGTGGACTTGTCAARGACCGCGTCCACGCCCAGTTCGGCGCAGCGCATGCGCATCTCGCGCGTGGCGTAGTTGCTGAACACCACGATCTTCTGGGCGGGTTTTCGGTCGCGGCAGGCCTCGAGGATCCTGAGGCCGCTGCCCTGTTTGAGGAACAGGTCGACGATGGCCAGGTCCCACTGGGCGGCGTGGTGCGTCAGCCATTCGGCGCCCTCGTCTTCGGTCTCGCAGGTGCCGACGGCTTCAACCGGAGCCAGTTCTTCCAGCGTGCTGAGCAGGTTGTCGCGGATGGTGGGATTGTCCTCAACGAGGTAGGTTCGCATTTTCATGATGTGTGCCAATCCGCAACAGCGGCAAATAGGGATGGAATGTTCATCAATTTACGCGGCAGGTTCACGCCTTGATGCCGGAAGGTTGAGCGTGCCCATGTAGGAGAAAGGCCAACCGGCGCGCAAAAGCCTGAGCGAACACCGGTGTTCGCGGGCAGTAAGCGTCGTCTTACGCAAGGAGCAGAAAGGCCTTACACCGCCCACCGGCATCGGGCTACCACCCCGGCGCCCAGGCGCCCCTATCGTCCATGCAGCACCTGATGACGAAGCACCTGATGACGATTCACCCACCACAGGAAACCACCACCATGAAGCTGATGGCCGGACTTTTGACAGGCATGGCCGCGGGGCTGCTGACCGCCTGGCGAATTCATGCCAATCCCCGCGATATCGACCTGCTCCACGCCTTCCTGACGGTGCTGGTCTGCGCGGCGGGCCTGTTCCTGGTGTCCATGGCCTTGCCGGACAGCATCGCGGAAATCCTGCAGGAGTTCATGGCCTGGTGCCTGGCCGGCACGGTCGCCGCGCTGGGCCTGCTGGCCTCGGTGAAGGTCCTGGAAGGCCTGCTCGACAACTGATCGCCACGCGGGAGCGCTTCCCGGTGTTTCGCCCTTACGTCCTGTAACCGCCCGTGGCCCCAAGCCCCAGGCGGAGTTTTTTTTATAACAAGGATTTTTCATGCCGCCCTCCAAGCGCAGCACTTCCCCCCCTCACCGGAACACGGACGGCGCCAAAGACAAGAAGACCCAGCTCGAAAGCTTCACCGCGGGCATCGCCCCGGTGCTGACGACCAACCAGGGCCTGCAGTTTCCCGACAACCACAACTCGCTGAAAGCGGGCGTGCGCGGCCCGACCCTGGTGGAGGATTTCATCCTCCGCGAAAAAATCACCCACTTCGACCACGAGCGCATTCCCGAGCGTGCGGTGCATGCCCGTGGCGCGGGCGCGCACGGCTATTTCAAGCCCTACAAGTCCATGGTGCAGTACACCAGCGCGGGCTTTTTGCAGGATCCAGATGTGGAGACGCCGGTCTTCGTGCGTTTTTCCACCGTGGCGGGCTCCAGGGGCTCGGCCGATACCGTGCGCGACGTGCGCGGTTTCGCGGTGAAGTTCTACACCGCCGAAGGCAACTACGACCTGGTCGGCAACAACATCCCGGTCTTCTTCATCCAGGATGCCATCAAGTTTCCCGACCTGATCCATGCGGTCAAGCCGGAACCGCACAACGAAATGCCACAGGCGGCCAGCGCCCACGACACCTTCTGGGATTTCGCCTCGCTGATGCCCGAATCCACGCACATGCTGATGTGGGCCATGTCGGACCGCGCCGTGCCGCGCAGCTTTCGCATGATGGAGGGCTTCGGCGTCCATGCCTTTCGCTTCATCAATGCGCGCGGCGAATCCTTTTTTGTGAAGTTCCACTGGAAACCCAAGCTGGGCGTACACGGGCTGGTCTGGGACGAGGCGCAGAAAATCGCCGGCAAGGACCCGGACTTCCACAGGCGCGACCTGTGGGAGGCGATTGAAAGCGGCAACTTCCCGGAGTGGGAACTCGGCGTGCAGATCGTCGACGAGGGCAAGGAAAGCGAGCTGGGCTTCGACATCCTTGACCCGACCAAGCTGATCCCCGAAGCACAGGTGCCGGTGCAGCTCATCGGCAAGATGGTGCTCAACCGCAACCCGGACAACTTCTTCGCGGAGACCGAGCAGGCCGCCTTCCACCCCGGCCACCTGGTGCCCGGCATCGACTTTTCCAACGACCCGTTGCTGCAGGGCCGGCTGTTCTCGTACACCGACACCCAGCTGTCGCGCCTGGGCGGCGCCAACTTCCATGAGATCCCGATCAACCGGGCCGTGTGTCCCATGCACAACTTCCAGCGCGACGGCATGCACCGCCAGGCCATCGCCAAGGGCCGGGTCGCCTACGAACCCAACACGCTGGGCAGCGGTGCCGAGTACCGGGTAGACGGCGGCGCGCAGGGATTCCAGTCCTACCCCGAGCAGCTGGAGCCGCCGAAAATCCGCCGCCGCAGCCCCTCTTTTGACGACCATTTTTCGCAGGCCGCGCTGTTCTGGAACAGCCAGAGCGCGCCGGAAAAAGACCACATCGTGGCGGCCTTCCGCTTTGAGCTGTCCAAGGTGGAGGTGCCCGACATCCGCCAGCGCATGGTGGACAACCTGGCCCATGTGGACCTGAAGCTGGCCGCGCGCGTGGCGGCCCCGCTGGGCATCAAGCCGCCCGACGCCAAGGCCGCGGCCGGCAGGCTGGGCTTTCGCGACCACCGCATCGTGGTGAAGGTGGAAGAAGACCCGGCCCTGCGCATGGTGGGCCGCCCGGGCGGCAGCGCCAAAACGCGCAAGGTGGCCATCCTGGTGGCCGACGGGGTGGAGGCCGCCGCGCTCAAGCGCCTGCAGCAGGACCTGCTGGACGCCGGCGCCCAGTGCAAGCTTGTGGCGCCGCACCTGGGCACCGTGAGCACCTCATCGGGCCGGCAACTCACTGCGGACCATACCTTCAGCAACATGCCCTCGGTGATGTTTGACGCCGTGCTGATTCCGGGCGGAAGCGAAAGCGTTGCCACCCTGGGCGCCATGGGCGAGGCGGTGCACTTCGTGCTGGAGGCCTACAAGCATTGCAAGACGATTTGCTCCGTGAACGACGGCGCGCAGCTGCTGGCGACCCTGGGCTTCAGCCTGGGCAGGGATCCGGAGGCGGTCAGCGTGCCCACGCCCGGTGTCATCATCGCCGACGCGCGCAAGGTGATGGACGGCCAGGTGTCGCAGGATCTCCTGGCGGCGATTGCGCTGCACCGCCACTGGGACCGGCTCAACGTGGACGCCATCCCCGCGTAAAACGCGTCTTACGGACGCAGTGTGAGCTGGTGCGCGAAGGCCGGAGGGTTCATCTGCAAAGGCCGGTATTGCACGGCGGCCCAGCTGTCCCGCATGTCGCGGTAGCGGCCGGAAAACACCAGGCCGCTCTGCCCGGTCTGGTAGATGAAGCGCGAGTTTTCGGGGTCACCCATGTCGTAGATAGCGCGTAGGGACGCGGCCTGCCGGTTGGCAAAGGGCGTGGCGTCGCCCGTGGCCCAGTACTGGCCGACGTTGACGGTGAAGGTGTCGCCGCCGGTGGGCACGCGCACGTCAAACCAGGGCGCCAGCCAGGCCACGTTGCCGAAAGGCTTGTGCGCCGAGAGGGCCGGATGCGCCCTGCCCCAGGTCCAGCTGCCCATATCGGTGCCGTAAGCTGTCTGCAGGCGGTCCAGCGCGCGCAGCAGCGCCGCCGCCGATTGCGCCTCGCAGCCGGCCGCACCGCACCAGTTGCCGTCCTGGCGCTCCAATACATCTTCCAGCGTGCTCCTGAAATGGCGCTTGCCATAAAGCGGCCTGAACGTCGCCTCGCCGAGCTTGCCGCCCACAATGCCGCGCGTGAGTTCGTCGGCCCAGGCGGCGAACACCAGCGGCGCGGCCTGGTCGGCGCGCATGACGCCGTCAAAGCCGGCCATAGCCTTGCGCGTGGCATCGGCCAATGGATGCTTCACCGGTTGCGCCAATGTTTTCTGCAGGAAAGGCAGCAATTTCACCGTCGCCGGTGACAGCTGGTCGGCCTGGATTTTCTGCATGGATGCCACGTCATGCCTGGGCGTGGCAGCCAGCAACTGCTCGATGCGGTTGTGGCGGTAGGGCACGGTCCAATCCTGGCCGATGAAGAAAGGATAAGCCGGCGGCGTGATGCGCTGGTTGGCCGTCGCCCACCAGCCCCTGGCCTCGATGGCGGCGCGGCCGGCTTCGGGCGTTTGCGCGTAAGGCAGCCAGCCAGCCCAGTCGTAACGGACATCCCATCCCGGCGAAGGGGCGATGCCGCGAATGTCGTTGTCGGGTTTGCGCAGCGGCACCTTGCCGGCGGCCTTGAAGGCCACGCCGCCCGCGACGTCGGCGGTGACGACGTTTTGCATCGGCGAGTGGTAGGCCGCGAAGGCATCCACCAATTCCTGGGCCGACTGGGCACGGTTGGCCCGCAGCCCGGCCAGCACCGTCTGGTTGTCGTCGTCGAGCGCGCTCCAGCGCAGCGCGAGCACATATTTGCGGGTGTCGAGCAGTTCGGCATGCGATTTCTGCACGTCGCTGAGCACCGGGCCGTGGCGGCTTTCGCGCACATCCAGCACCACGTCGGGTTGGCCCTTGACCTTGATGGTTTCGCGGCGGGTTTCGAAGTCGGCCCAGGCCTCAGCCTTGGAAGCCCCGGCGGACGGGATGCGGTACTGCCGCGGGTTGGCCGGGTTGACCTGCTCGAGGTACAGGTCCTGCACATCGGGGGCGGTGTTGGTGAAGCCCCAGGCCATTTTCTGGGTGCGGCCCATGACCACAAACGGCAGGCCTGGCAAGGTCGCGCCTATGACGTCCAGCCCGGTGTCATTGCCACCGGCGGGCGCCTGCAGGCGCGCGAAATACCAGACGGCCGGGGCCGACAGGCCCAGGTGCGGGTCGTTGGCCAGCAGGGGCTTGCCGCTCGCGCTGTGCGCGCCGGCCACCACCCAGTTGTTGGAGCCCTTGCCTTCCACCTCGCCCAGTGCCCCGGCCCAGCCGTTAATGCCTTGGGCCATGGCGACGGTTGCGGGGGCCGGGCGGCTGCTTGAAACTTTTGGGGTGGCGGGAAGGTCGGTGCGGTACACGCCGAGATCGGCGTAGAGCTTGCTGAAATCCGCCCTGGAGGCCGGCTGCTCGCCGGGGTATGGCGGAAACAGCTGCCAGAGTTCGGGGGTCTTGAGCACGCGGGCGGCGGACAGACGGGCGAATTCGGTGCCCCAGTTGCCGCTCAAATCCAGCGCCATGATCAGCGACCAGGCCAGGCTGTCGGTGGGCGACCAGGCCACGCCCGAGGCGCCGCCGGGCTTGACGCCCAGGATCTGGAACTCGGGAGACAAGGCCTGCGATGAACCGGCGTAAAAAGCGTTGATGCCCTCGCTGTAGGCCTGCATGGCCTCGCGCCCCTCGGCGGGCAGGCCCTGCCATTGGCGCTCGGCGGCGCGCGCCACGCCCAGCGTGCGCAGCAGCTTGTCGGTGTCCAGCGTGGCCGGGCCGAACACCTCGGAGAGCTCACCGTGCATCACGCGCCGGTTGAATTCCAGCTGCCAGCCGCGCTCCTGGGCATGCACATAGCCGAGGGCGAACCAGGCGTCGCGCGGCGACTGGGCCTTGATGTGGGTGACGTCGGCCGCATCGCGCGCCACGCTCACGCGGGCCCGCAGGCCGGCAGCCTGGAGTTCGCCATCGAGCGCGGGTGTGGCGCGGTAAATATAGATGCCGGCCGCCGCCGCGGCGAGCAGAAGCAGCGCGGCCAGGGCGGCTAGAACGCGTTTGAACCAGGCCAAGATCATGTTCCCATCAAGTCGCCGTGCGGATCGACGGCAAAGGCGATGAGCCCGTAGCGGACTCTTTGACATCCCGCACCCGGCAGGATGAATGCAGCTTATTTTGTCTGCAAGTGCATTTTGCCGTCGGCGAACTTGAAACTGACGGTGGGCACCGTGAAATCCTCAAAAGGAGCGCCCAGCGCGATCTCGCCTTCGAGCAGCAGCACGCATTCCTGGCGGCGCAGTGCCACCACGGCGGTRCTGTCGGAAAAGCGCACCCAGGTGCCGTAGCTGCTGACGTCTTCGAGGAAGAACTGGCCGGCGCGCCATTCAATCCTGGCATGCCTGCGGGAAACCCGCGGATCCTGCACCACAAAATGCGCGTCCTGGTCGCGCCCCAGGAAGATGGGCAGCTCGGTCGAGGCGAAGGCCGTGTTGATGTCCAGCCAGCACAGCTCTATCAATGCCTGGGCGGCAGCCCGCCGGGCGGGCGGCGGCTCCGTCAGGGTGGCGGGCACCGTGAAAGATTCCGACATGACCTCGGCCTGCCATTCGATGCGGTGCACCAGGCAGGCTTCGGTGCGGCCGCGTATTTCCAGCGCGCCCAGGCTTCGGGAGCGCACCAGCGTGTCGGAGGGAAGTTGCCGGATGACGGCGTCGGTGGCCAGGATCTGGTCCGGGCCGGACAGGTCGCTCAGGCGCGAAGCCAGGTTGACGGCGTCACCGAAGCAGTCGCCGTCTTGCTCGACGATTTCACCGCGCGCGACGCCCGTTTGCAGGCGCATCTTGAGTTGGTCGGGCCAGTTGCGGATGCGGTCGCGGTGGACCCGCTGGAGTTCGGTGACGGCATCGACGGCGTCGGCATTGTCGGGAAACACGACCAGCACGCCGTCGCCCAGGTATTTCACGACGTGGCCCCGGTAGGCCTGACAGACCTTGCCTATCCACTGGGTCAGTCGTGTGATGGCCTGGGTTGCCTTGGCATTGCCCAGCGACTCAAAAACCCCGGTGCTTCCTGTGAGATCGGCAAAAACGACGGTAACTTCTGCCATAAATCGATGTAACTGCTTGTAGTTCTGGCGCCATTAAAACATAAGTACACATGGAACTTATGACAAACGGCAGTCGGCTCGGCGGTTTTGCCCAGGCACCGGCCGGGGCGGCCCGGAAATTCAGCTCGCGCTGGGCTTGAGCTGCATGGCCTTGAACTCCAGGAACTCCTCAAAGCCGTACACGCCGTTTTCGCGGCCATTGCCCGACTGTTTGTAACCGCCGAACGGGGCCTGGCCGTTGAAAGGCCCGCCGTTGATGTCCACCTGGCCGGTGCGCAGGCGGCGCGCGACCTTCATCGCGTGCTCGTCGGTGCCGCTCCAGACGGCGCCGCCCAGGCCGTAGATGGTGCTGTTGGCAATGGCCACAGCGTCTTCTTCGTCTTTGTAGGGGATGACCACCAGCACCGGGCCGAAGATTTCCTCCTGGGCCAGCGTGTCGGTGGGCTTGATGCCCAGGATGGTGGGCTGGACAAAATAGCCCTTGGCGATGGCGGGCGCCTCGGCGCCGCCGGCGATCACGTCGGCACCCTCTTCGATGCCGGTGCGGATGAAACCCAGCACGCGGTCGCGCTGCGAAGCGCTGACCAGGGGGCCGAGCTTGCTGCCCTCTTCCAGGCTGGGGCCTACGCTGAATTTGGCGACGGCGGCCTGGGCCAGCGCCTTGACTTCCTCATAGCGGCCGGCCGGCACCAGCAGGCGGGTGTGGGCCGAGCAGGTCTGGCCGCTGTTGAGCATGCAGGCCGACACGGTGCCTTTGACGGCGGCCTCAAAATTGGCGTCGTCCAGCACCACGCTGGCCGACTTGCCGCCCAGTTCCAGCGCCACGCGCTTGATGGACTGGCTGGCCAGTTCGCTCACGCGTTTGCCCGCGCGGGTGGAACCGGTAAAGCTCACCATATCGACTTCCGGGTGCGTGGCCAGGACTTCGCCCACCACCGGGCCCATGCCGTTGACCAGGTTGAACACGCCGGGCGGCAGGCCCGCCTCGTGGATGATCTCGGCCAGGATCATGGCGTTGACCGGCGCAATTTCGCTGGGTTTGAGCACCACGGTGCAGCCGGCCACCATGGCCGGCGCGATTTTCAGCGTGATCTGGCTCAGCGGGAAATTCCAGGGCGTGATGCAGCCCACCACGCCGATCGCTTCGCGCACCACCAGGGAGTTGCCGACCTGCTTTTCCCATTCAAACTGGCGCGCCACCTTGGCGAAATTGCCCCAGTGCCAGGCCGGGCCGCCCACCTGGACGGCACGCGCCATCTTCAGGGGCATGCCCACTTCGCGGGCAATCGCCACGGCCAGGTCCTCGGTGCGCGCCTTGACGCCGGCCGCCACCTTGTCGAGGTAGGCGGCGCGGGTTTCGACCGGCAGGGCTGACCAGCCGTCGAAAGCCGCGCGGGCCGCCAGCACGGCGGCTTCAGCCTCCGCCGCAGTGCCGGCCGGCACCGTCGCCATCAGGGCTTCGGTGCTGGAATCGTGGACGGGCAGGGTTTCGGAGGACTGGGCCTTGACCCATTGGCCGTTGATGTAGTGCGCGGGGTAAACGGTCATGGCGGTCATTTGTGTGCTCATAGCGGTCCGGGGAGGGCCTGAAGAAGGCCCGAAAAGAGGTGAATAATGCCGAAAAAGGCCAGGAGTGACTTTCGGCTCACAGGTGAAATTGCCTGTAGGCCTAAAGATTTAAACAATGTTCAATTCCAGAATCGACATGACATCTAGTTACTAACTCCTTGATTCATTTGTTGTTTTGCGTTAACCATTTCACACAAAACACCTTGCATATCCTTAGATGTCGTCTTAATCTAACAGAAGACGACGTTCCATGGGAACGCAGATAAATACCCACGGGATGCTCCGGTAGAAAGTTGTGAAATACATGCGCTGGTTAAAACCGAATATCAAAAGCAGCTTCATGGCACTGCTGGGGTCCGGCGAGGTCACGCCTTCCATACTGGAAGACCGCACCGAGGACATCCGCCAGTTCATCCTCGACGAACTCGGTGAATTCGGCGAAAAGCACTATCCCAAGATCACCCGCCGCGTGCGTTATGCCCAGGATATCCAGGGCCTCTGGTACACCCGCGGTGACGTGATGGCAGTGTTGGCGGCCATGCACGGTGAGACCATCGCCCGTGAAAAAGTCAGCCGCATCAGCGACAAATTCAAGGGCATGCTGCCTCGCGGCCTGAGCTCGCGGCCCAGCCC
>NZ_JBFUBY010000145.1:0-17332 GCF_056405515.1 Polaromonas sp. P1_G2 | reverse complement strand
AGACCGGTCCGAGTTTGGGGTCGTTGATCGCGTCAGTCCCCACCCATTGCACGGTGCCCTCGATATAACCAAAGCGAGTGAAGTCAAAGGTTTCCACCTTGTTGATCACGCGCTGACCGACTTTGAGGTGGCCTATGTCGCGGTTCATGACCTGTGCTTCGACTTCCAGCACCGCATCACGCGGAACAATCGTCATCAAGGGCTGGGCCTGGGTGACTACGCCGCCCACGGTCGTGACCGCCAGCTGCTGCACCACGCCGTCAATCGGGCTGTGCAGGGTTTGCAAGTCGCGGCGCTGGATCGCCTTGACCAGTTCCTGGCGCGCCGCATCATGCTTGCGCATGGCCTCCACCAGTTCGGCGCTGGCCCGGGCACGGAATTCCGCTTGCGCCTGCTTGCGCTGCTGCACGGCCGCATTGAGGCTGGAAACGGATCTTGAATTAACCATCGTGGCTTTATCGCATCTACATACTTGCGTTCCCCGATGGGCAAGGTATGGTCGAAGTGACGACGTAGACCTTCACCACTCCTGGGAAGGAATAGATTGATTCCATAACTCCACTGCCGGCGATGTGGTTCGATCACCACGTAGTCACCTTGCACCGTGCCAAACTGCTTCATCATTTTCAACAAGGCGGTGCTATCGTCCGCGTTGTCCAGATATGCTTCGCGCTTTCCCGTTTGTGTGTTCTTGACCTCGAGACCTAGCCATGAGCAACGCCTGTCGACCGGAATCTTGTCGGGATTGAACAGTCGCAAAGCTAGTACTTCCGCCTCAACCGTCACATACACTTCGTAAGACAACGCGCTTGGTTGACTAACAGGACTGGTCGGGTCTCGCGCATATTCAACCTTGGTGATCTTGATGTCTTTGACCAGCATCTCCTGCGTACATTTTCCAAACGTAGGCGTTGCTTCTCGCGTGGTGGTTTTCCCGGCCGGAACTGTCAACTGTTCAATGTCGTACGGCGGGTAAGACTCAAAAATAGATTTGTATTCAAAGAGCTCCTGACCCCCTGTATAGCGCGGCATGTCTCTGAAGTCCCGTCCGATCAAGGCCTCAACAATCGCTTTCGGTTCGTTGACCGGGTTGTCATTGGCCTGAGGGGCCGCGTTAAGTGCTGAGTGGAATGTGGTTACCGCAATGGCGGTACCTAAGGCAGAAAACGCGCGTAAAAGTAGAGTATTTCTTTGTTTGAATTTCACTAAATTATTTCCCGTAGGTTATTGGAAATTTGTACATCAAGGTCAGAGCCCTTCATAAGCTGACGCAGCGATCTCAGATAGGTGATAGCCACCACCTTCACTCTCATTCAATCGAAGCAGTACATACCTTGATCCCTTGTAGTACTGCGCCTTGATAAGAAACTCCGGCATTCCGTCGCCGTCAATGTCGGTGGTCCATACCTTGGCGGGTCCGTACTTTGAAAAGCCCATAGGCTCACTCAAGGTGATGAATGAGGTCGTTCCATCTTCATTCGCCATCACCAGCGACCAGCGATCAAGCTGCTCACATCCCGTGGCTGCCAGCCAGTGCATGCTTTGCTGGCCGTTGGGAAAAATCTTGGCCTTCATCGGTAACACGAGCGTTGAGGGCATAAAGTCATCCGAAGACCCGCATTGTTTGGCGCCATTGCTGCTGAACTGATGCAACCAGGCAAGCAGCCAGGGGAATCTGCGCAGTGATTCAAGACGATTCTTTGGCGTCACCTCGGCCGCGCCCTCGTGCGACTGAAGGCGGATGTCGGCGACCTCATTACGCCCTGTTAAACCGATTACAGGCTCGGCGTAACTTTTGTTGAGTTTTAGGGGAGTCTTTGCCTGGGTGCTTTGCCCCAAAAACAAGCATGCGCCGTTGGCGGGAGCATGGGCCTCGTTGAGCCACTGGTAGGGTGCATCAAAAGAACGCCCCTCAGGCAGGCTATGGCTGCTGACAACCCACCACACCTCATGAGCCAAGCCATCGGGTAGCGCGATGTCTGGAGTTTCCAGCACCAGCCCTGTGTTCGGCGCCCCCTTGACTTGAAAAACTCCATCCTCGTCGGCACGTGCCCTGAACCCTGGCTGTTGGCACAACTCCGAGGCATCCATATACACCCGGTCGCCATACTTGAATCCGATGAATATCTTTTCCTTGGGAACATCGTCCAGTTGCAGGTGCCATGTAGGCCCCTTTTCCTCAACCCATTGAGCCCCTTGGGAGGCGGAAAGGGCATTTTTCTCCAAGAGGTGCTGGAACACCGCTACACAGACCAGCCCACTGGACACCAATATCAACATGACGACGGCCATGCTGATACCTGTTGGTTTTTCCTTTAACTCTGATCGCACTGTCATTGCCGACTCCTGTGTCATCCATCGTTGAAGATGACCGGAGTGCTGCAAGTTCATGCTCACCTCCCTGTCATTTTTTCAACATGGACCATACTTTGGGACGTCGAGAGTTCTCCGGTAAATTGTCCGCACCCGGATATTGATTGTTGKAAATGGGCAGGTAAATTGAATGCCTAGCGGCTTGAGATGAGTGCGTGTTTATTTATGCCCCTGCGCAGAAGAGTTTTAGTCGTTCATCAATCATTTTCGAGAATGCTTGCTCGTAGCTGCGTACAAGCAGGGGATCCTCGAAAAGTACACCGCTGGACTCACTGATGCGCGCACTGCAGTAGCTTCGGAACCCGGGATCATTGGCGACCCGCACGGCAGTATCGATGTATTGAGCGGCTGAATCTGCGACCAGCTCCATGAACTCCATCGCCAAATACATGCCGTAGGTGTACCGCTCCCGTTGCATCACGCCGGGCATGGTCACGATAGGTACGCCCATAGCGAAAATCTCCAGGCTGGTGTTCTGTCCATTGAAGTGCAAGGTATCGAGCGCGACATCCGCGCAGTTGATCAGACCAAGGAAGCGGTCATACGGCAGAAATCGCAAGAAAATAATTCGACTGGCTACCGCCGGCATAGCCGCTGCCCAGCGGCGCTGCAGCGCGGGCCGCATGGTCTCTTGCCCCGTGTCAACCACCACGATTTTTGCAGCGGTGTCTTTTTCCAGAATGCCCTTGAACAGGGCATCCATGGCGGGGGGCATTTTGTAGAGCGTCTGCGGGCAGACGTAAAGACGGTCTGATGCCGTGAATCCAAAATCTTGCCTGGTGCAGGGTGGCGGCGCTGGAGGGCGGTAATAGTAGGCGAGAGTGCCGGCAGCCGGGAGCTGGATCAATCGTTCCGAGTAATGATCTTGTGCACCTTCAATTTCATAGTTTTCGGAAGAGATCACGTAGTCCAGATTGGGAATGCCTGTCGTGTCGGGGTGGCCGAACGATGTGAGTTGCACTGGCGCCAGGCGACTGAAAGCCAGCAAGAGACTCAAGGGCTCCATTCCTATATCCTGGAAAAACAGGATATCGAGGCCTAGCTCTGCAATGGTTTCCCTTGCCGCCTGGAGGTCGTGCGAAACCGTCACGACGGCGTCCGCCGAGCTGTCAATCAACTGTGCCATTGGGTCTCTGGGCGAACTACCCAGCCTGATCACAAAGACTTCGTGCGTGTTTCGGTCTATGTGTTTAATAAGGCCGCGTGAAACGTTCCCGATACTGTGTTCGTAAAAGAATGCCGAGGCGAATCCCAGCTTGACACGACCACGAGGGCCTGTCCATGAGCGCGTATGCGGTGCGACCCAGGCGAGTGAGGGCGCTGCTTTGAGATGCAGTCGCGCTATTTGCTCAACCAGATCCTTGTTGTTGACGCCATGGTAAGAAAGCGGGAAGTGTGTTGACGGGCACCGTAACGGGTCGGCAATGGCCGCGCTACCGGCTTCGAGAGCTTGCAACCTGTTTGCCAGATCGGCTCTTGCCTCGGCGATATAGGCTTGGCTTGGGGCAATCTTTTGGATCAAAAGGGCTTGCCGGAGAAGGTAGGCCATTGCGTTCTCGGGAGAAACCTGCGCAAGCCTGCTCAAGGTTTTTGAGGCGCCGGCCATGTCCTGGGCGAACTCCTGGAGTTTGGCCAGGTTCTCTAATGCGCCTATATTTTCTGGCTCGATCTTTATGGCCTTGCCAAATAACTCCGCGGCTTCTGCATGTTCACCACGTATGAACAAGGCCGAGCCCAGGTTGCACAGGGCACTCACGTGGCGAGGCTGAACTTCGAGTGCGGCGCGAAAGTGTTCCTCCGCGGTCGTGAGGTCAGCAATTTGCGTTGCGCGAATGCCTTGATTGTGCAAGCAGTCGGCGAGAAACCCCCTTGCATACAAAGCATCCTTGYCGTACTTGATGGCCTTTCTGCAAAGTTCTGCAGCACCCAGGAAATCACCCGAACGGGCGCACGACTGGGCCTGCACAAGATATGTATGCATCAATACTTCAATCTGAACAATGGGAAGCGGGGGGTGCGCCGCGGCTGCCGCGATGGAGCCGGCTGTGATGTCTTGCCGAAAATTCACGCTGGGTTCCCTGAATTTTTTCAAAGTCAGACCATACGTGGGGCAATCGGGAGTTCTTTGACGAATTGTCCGCAGCAGGATATTGATTGTTGGAAAAAATACTGCGGTGGTGAATTTGGGTCATCGGCAAGTGACCATGAGCTAGAACTTGCTGGGTATTCGCGCGGGATGTTTCTGAGCGGACTCGTCAAGCCCTGGTTTTCCGCGACCGGGGCCGAGGCACTCCAAAGACGGGCTCAAGCCCGGTACTCAGCCATCAACCTGAACACCCGCTCCTCCCCCTCATGCCGCGCGGCCGCCGTGCCCAGGTATTCCTCGAGCTGCATATTCGCCGCGAGTTCGCGGCGCGCGTGCTGGCTGGCGACGATAGCGCCCGGTGCGGCCACGCTGTTCAGGTGCAGCGCGACGTTGGCGCCCTGGTTGCGGCTGGTGGCGTCGTGTTGCGAGGCCGGCGTCACGCTGTGGATGCCGCCCGAGATTTCGAGCCGCACACCGTGCTGGACTTCCWGCAAACGGCTTCTGCGTTGCACGCGTGTGCATAAGTCCATGGCGGCGACGGCCGCCTGCTGCAGGTTCTGCGCGCTGCTGTCTCCCTGTTCAAAATGAAACAGCATGCAGTCGCCGAGCACACCGGCACTCTCGCCCTGGCCGCCTTGCACGGCGTTGGCGCACCAGCGCATTTGCTGTTCGCGCATCTCCTGCAGGTAGGCCAGGGCCAGTGAGGAATTCCTCGCGGGGTACAGGCGCAGGGCGACGCACAGGATGCCCAGGGCATGCTCGGCACTGTGGGTGTCCTCCCGGATGTCCATGCTGTCCAGCGTCAGCTGCCTGGCGCCGGCGACGGGGGCTGGCGGTGCGGAGGGCGCCTGGCGCGCGCCGTGCAGCTGCGCCAGGCACTGCACCAGGTCGAGGTAGAGGCCGGCCGCGTCGGCCGCGCGTTGCTGAAGGTCTTTTTGCAGGGCCTGCCGCAGCAGCGGCGCCAGCGGGTGGCCTGTCAGCTCTTCGGGCAGGGCATGGGCTGTGTCACTGAGCTGGCGCTGCAGCACTTCGCCGACGTCCGTGCCCTGCACGCAGGGCCGGCCGCTCAGGCATTCGAGAAACACCAGGGCCCAGGCATAGATGTCGGTCGCCGGCGTGCAGGCTTCGCCGCGCAGCTGCTCGGGCGCGCAGTAGGCGGGTGTGCCCTCGGCGCCGGCCTCGAAGCGCGGCTCGCCCTGGTGGCTGGCCAGCCCGAAGTCGAGCAGCTTGAGCTGCAGCGCCGGGCCGGTGGAGACGACCATGATGTTCTCGGGCTTGAGGTCGCGGTGCACGACCTGGTGCTGGTGCAAAAAGGTCAGGGCGTCCAGCAGCTGCGCCATCAGGGCCATCGTGTCTTGCAGGGGCAGGCCGCCGTTGCGCTGCAGGAAATCCCTGAGTGTTTCGCCGGGGATGAATTCAAGCACCGCGAAAAGCAGCCCGCCGGCGGCCATGCCTTTGTCGATGAGCCGCACCACGTGCGCATGCTGCAGCATGGCCAGCACGCGGGTCTCCTGGTGCAGGCGCTGCTGCACGCGCCGGTTGGCCGCGGGGTCGTCGGCGGAAGCCGGATGGGGAATCTTGATGGCGACGAACTGGCCGGTGCTGCGCTGCCTGGCCTTGAAGACCTGGCCCGATGCGCCTTGCCCCAGCAAGCCCAGCGGCTGGTAACCCGGCACGCCCACGGGAAAGCCGTGCGTGGGCACCCGCGTCATGGTCGGGGGCGGGGGTCAGGCCAGCAGCGATTCTTCAGGCAGGCTCTGGCCGCCGGCCAGTGGGTCGAAGTCGGCCTCCAGCGCGCCGCCGCGGATGATGCGAAAGCGCAGGCCGCCGAAGCGCAGCGAGCCGCGGCGGCGCTCTATGAGTTCGGGCACGCGCGCGCCCTGCGGCATGGCGAGCGCAAGCTGCTTGCGCATGCGGAAGATCTGGATGTTCAGGTGGCCGGGCTCCAGGCCCAGCATCTTGGCCAGGCGATCGAGTTCGACCCAGCCCTGCGCGTGCGGTGTGAGCTGGCGCTGCGCATCGGCCAGCCGCAGCCGCGCCAGGATCAGCAGCGCGTAGTGGTGCGAACGTTCACCGAGGTTGAGGTGCAGGCCGGCGTCGTGCAGTTCCAGCCATGCGTGTTCCTCGTCCTGGCTGACTTTGAAGAACAGCGCCGGCTGCGCCCGCTTCAAGAGGGCCCTGCCGCCGGCCATGCAGTCCATGGTCGAGGCCACCTCGGCCGCCAGCAGGAAGCACCAGGCCCAGGGGAATGTAGGGATCGTCATGTCCCAGCGGCCACAACAGGTTGCGCGGCGGGGACAGGTCTTCCACCAGCCAGGCGGCCCCGCCTTCGCGCCCGAAGGCCAGGGTGCCGCCGACGCGCAGCGGAAGGCCCTTGGTGTTGGAGAGCAGCGCGCCGTCGAGCAGGGTGCCGTTGCGGCTGTGGTCGTGCAGTTCCCAGGCCTTGCCGGTCCAGCGTATCGACGCGTGCAGCTGCGAGGCGTCTGGGTTTTCAAGCAGGGTGTCGGCGGAACGGCCGCGCCCGAAGACATGGTGTGCCCGCAGATAGATTTTGCGCTGCGTGGCGCGGTTTTTCAGAATAGCCACTTGCCTTCTCCCCTTCTTGGCATCAAGCCCATGGCATGAGCCATCGCTCTGCGGCGTTGTGCATCCTGCCAGTGTTGGAAAACCGTATCGGTCGGCGCAGTATCTGCGAGACGTTCAATCATCGTCAAGCGCCGCGGCGCCGTATTTACAGAACAACTCCGTTTCGGCATTAATTGCCTTGATTCGGCTATACATGGCGGCGTGTTCAGGAGGAGCCCGCGAGCCGTGCTTTCACACACAGCATGACCTGATTCGAAACGCAGTTCAATCGGGACTTTCCGCCTGCATGGCGATGGCCGGCGGCAGGGCGCATGGGCCTTAAGTCAAAACGTTTCGCCGGAAAAATTGCGCGAGCGCGTTTGAACCTCAAAGTGTTAGCAATGCGGGGCGCGGCGCCGGCCGCGTGTAATGCGCTGTAATCGCCAGCGCACGGACCCGCGCCGACAATTTCTTCAGCGATGCGACGGCTGCCCTTCGCAGCGAACCCCTTTTCGGAGAAGTCCATGCCTACCCTCAGCGACGACCAACGCAACCTGCTGGCCCCGGCCGGTGAAGACCATCCGCGCGATGGCGAAATCGTGCCGACCTCGGACCAGCCGCCCTTCATCTTTTCCGCCTGCTGGGGCTGGGCCCTGACGGGCGAGTACGAGAGCGCAAACAACGCCTACACCGCGCCCACCATCTACAACTCCGGCGAGGGTGCTTTTGTGTTCGACAACGAGCGCGTGCCCACCGGCCTCAATGCCGATTTCTTCGCCATGACGGACGACATTTTTCCGCAGACGGTGCCCTTTCACGGGGTGCTGGCCGACAACCTGCAGGCCGCGCTGGACGGCGACGAAGACGCGCAGGATGCCTGCCGCGTGGCCCTGATGACCATCACCGCGCAGCTCAACGGCCACACGGTGCTCGACGACGAAGGCTCGGACGTCTACACCATGATCATGAAATCCAGCAGCTGGTACGGCTGGGACCACTGGGCGCTGGGCGTGCAGGCCACCGACGGCGTGACCACCACCTTCCAGCAGAAAGTCAGCGGCAGCCTGGCCACTCCAAAGAAGCTGAAATACAACTGCGGCGAGGTGTGGGACAACCACCTTGCGCTGGAGACGGTGCTCAGGATCGACGGCCTGCAGCAGGCGCAGGTCGACATGCTCAACAACGTCGTCTGAGGGAGGCGAACATGTTGATGAGAGGCATAGACGTCAGCCACTACCAGGGCAGCATCAACTGGCCGCAGGTGGCCGGCAGCGATGTGGCTTTTTGTTTTATCAAAGCCACCGAGGGGATTTACGTCGTGGATCCTTTTTTCAAGGAGAACTGGGCGGGGTCCGCAGCCGCCGGTTTGCAGCGCGGCGCCTACCACTTCGGGCGCCCGGGCACCGATGCGCCAACCCAGGCCCAGCAGTTTTTCGCGACCGTGGGTGCACTGGGGCCGAACGATTTGCCGCCGGTGCTGGACATCGAAACCCTGGACGGATGCGGCGCCCAGGCCGTGCTGCAGTGGGTGCTGGATTTCACCGCCGCCGCCGACGCCTTGTTCGGGCGCCAGACCATGATTTACACCGACGGCGGGTTCTGGCAGAGCCTCGCGTCCCTGCCGGGCTGCCAGCCGCTGGGCGCGCGGCCGCTGTGGCTGGCCGACTACGCGGCGCAGCCCAGCGTTCCCGCGCCCTGGCAGGCGTGGTCGTGCTGGCAGTACAGCGACGGCACCATCAATGGCGGAACGCTTGTGCCCGGCGTAGCCGGCGATGTGGACCAGAACTGGTTCCAGCCGGAAGCCTTTGAAGCGCTGACCGGCTCTCAACCCCAAACCACTTCCGGCCAAGGACTCTCATGACCCCTTACGTGGCCCTCAGCAAGGTATCCAGGGCAACGCCCCACCGCGGTACACGGTCTGGTACGCGCGGCAGGCGTCTTTGAGCCGGCTTACTGGTCTTTGTCCGCCTTGAGTTCGCCCTTGGCGGCATCGTAGACAAACAACCGCTTGGCCAGCGCGGGCTGGTAGTTGAGCATGTCGATCAGGAAGCTCAGCGCGCCCAGGTTGTTGCCGAGCCGGTCGAAGGCGCCGGCCGTCTGGGCCTGCTGTTCGTCGGCGCCGGGCTTGAGCATGCGCTCGACCAGCTCGCGCATGTGCGTCACCGCCAGCGCCGCCTGGTCCAGGCCCAGCATGGAGAGCACGCCTTGCATCTGCGCCAGCTGCCCGGGCACCACGGCCAGCAGCTTCGTGTCCTCGGGCGTGCGGAAAAACTGGTCCAGCGATTTTTCGAGCGCGGCGAGGGACGAGTGCAACTCGCCCACCACGCTGCCCATGGTCTGCTTGTCGTTGACGCGCTGGTAGAGCTGCTCCATCCACGACTCCAGCGGCTGCGCCTGCCCGCCCTTGCGCGCGCTCTCGAGCCGCTCGGCGAGCCGCGCCGTGCGCGCCCACAGCTGGGGATCGTTGGGATCGAAGTCGTCGAACACGGCCTCCAGGAAGAGCACGGCGGTGGCGAATTCGAGCCCCAGTTCGGGGCTGGGCGCCTGACCGGAGCTGACCGTGCTTTCAATCACGCGTCCCATGGCGCGGGCCAGCGATTCGCTGGGCGGGTGCAGCTTGACCAGCGAATCCGTGACCAGGCTGAACTGGTCGGTCAGTGTCTTGAATTTGCCGAGGTCGCCCGCGGTCGCCGCGGACCAGGTTTCCTTGGCCGAGCCGATGCGTTTGCGGGCCTGGGCGATCAGGGCCGGCGCGAAGCGGCCGAACTGCAGCGATTCATAGTCGACCGGCTTGAAGCGTTTCAAGCCGTAGGCCGAGCGCACCGCCGACAGCACGGGCGAATCGGCGGCGCGCTGGACCTTGGCCTGGGAGCACAGGAAGAGCAGGTCTTCGGCGAGCCGGGCCGAGGCCTCGGTGCCTTTGGCCAGCCACACGTATTGCAGCAGCACGCGCAGGGTCGCGCGCTTGACGTAGAGGTCGACGTTCAGCAGGCCCTGCGCCAGCGCCTCGAAAAAGCCGGCGGCGATTTTCCAGAAGGTCCTGGACTCGATGCCGGTTTGCGTCCAGGCGAAACCCAGGCAGATGTCGCTGAGGCTGCGCGCGGCCTCCGGGGCGCCGGTGCGGATCAGGGTCAGCATCAGCTTGTCGAGCAGCTGCCGGGTTTCATCGCCGTATTCGCAGGCGGGGACGGTGATGTCCAGCACCGGCTCAATCCAGCGCCATTCGAAAACCCAGAGGTCGGCGGGGTGGACGCGGTCGGCGCCGACCAGGCCCTGGATGTCGCGGTACTGGGGAAACAGGGACACGGCCGAGCCCGGCTTGCCCGCCAGGACGTTTTCCAGGTAGTGGACGATGGAGAAGCCGGCGAGCTCGATCTTGCCCGCGGCGTCCGGCGTGCACAGCGCCGGCGACTGGATGAATTTCTGCACCGCCGTTTCCATGGCGCGCAGCACCAGCGCCGGGGCGCTCATGCCCACCATTTCGAGCGCGCCCACGGCCTGGTGCAACTGCTGGCGTGCGGTGCGCAACTGGGTCGCGTCCAGGGCGCCGATGTCGGAGTTCCGCCCGGCCTCGGCCTCGCGCATAAAACGCTTGAGGGCCTTGGTGGAGCCTTCCAGCGATTTGCGCAATTCTTCCAGCACCCAGGCCAGGGGGCCGAGGTCCAGCAGGGTCAGGTCGAGTTCGGCGGGCGCTGAATTCAGGTCGTGTAGTTGCATGGGGTCAGGTCAGTGGGGGGCTGAAGTTCGAATCGTGGAAATCGTGGAAATCGTGGAAACCGTTGGAATCGTGGATTTGGGTAAAACGCTGCGTTTCGCGGGGCCTCCTCCTGTCGCAGGAGGCGCTGGCCGCAGTCTATCCGCGTCCTTGCCGAATCAGAAGGGGAAAATACGGATGGGTTTACCCGGGCCGACCGGCGGTGGGGCGGGCGCGACAGACAGGCGCCGGCCGGGGGAAATGCGTGATGCACGCTATCGGCTTATAGCCGCCGGGACGGCCGCGTCTCTGCTATTCTGGTTTCAACGCGTGCGCGGTGTGATGGCGCCTTGTTGGCGGCCACCGCCGCCGGGCGCGCGAGGACGGCAGCCTTGGTTTCAGACGCTAACCCTAATTCATTACCCTCTTCGCCACCGGCCGCGGCCGGCGCCTTGACGGACTCGCCCGCGATGCGCGGTGCGGGCCGTGACCCGCTGTCGCTGGCGCTGATGGATGCGCGCAACAACACCCTGCACCTGTTCGCGCAATACCAGCATGCGATGGAGGCCGGCTTCAGCCTGCCGCGGCTGGCCAACGTGAACCCGCCGCTGTGGGAGCTCGGCCATGTGGGCTGGTTCCAGGAGTGGTGGATTGCCCGCAACATGCAGCGCGTCCTCGGCACACGCTGCGCGCCCACGCAGACCCGGCTGGCCTCCATAGAACCGAACGCGGACCGCTGGTGGGGCGCGCAGGTGCCGCACGCCATGCGCTGGACGCTGGACCTGCTCGAAAAAACCGCGCCTGCCGGCCGGGGCGGGGAGGGCGGCGAGGCCGGAGACGACGCGTTGTACTTCTATCGCCTGTGCCTGTTCTTCGAGGACATGCGCGGCGAAGCGCTGGTGCGCGGCGCGCAGACCCTGGGCCTGGYGCTCGATAAACCTCTGCAGGAGGCCTTCACGCCGGCGCCCATGGCGCTGCGCGATCCCCTGCTGGTCCCGGCCACGGTGTGGCAAATGGGCAGCGATGGTGGCGTGGGTGGCGCGGGTTTTGCGTTTGACAATGAACAGGCGGTGCATGCCGTCAGCGTGCCGGAGTTCGAGATCGACGCCCAGCCCGTCAGCTGGGCGCAGTATGTCGAGTTCGTCGGCGACGGCGGCTACGACCGCGAGGAGCTCTGGCACCCGGACGGCTGGCGCTGGCTGCAGGGCCAGGCGGCGGGCGAGGGCCGGCGCGGCCCGCGTTATGTGGACCAGATCGGCATCTCCAGCGGCGCGGTGATACAGAACCGTTTCGGCGTGCCGCGCCGCATGCAGGGCACGCAGCCCGCCATGCATGTGAGCTGGTGGGAGGCCGATGCCTGGTGCCGCTGGGCGGGGCGCCGCCTGCCGGCCGAAGTCGAGTGGGAACTGGCCGCGCACGCGGCGGCGCGGCGCGGTTTCCACTGGGGCAATGTCTGGGAGTGGATGGGCAGCAGCTTCAGGCCTTATCCGGGTTTTGCGCCCGGCCCCTGGCAAGCCTATTCGCAGCCGCGCTTCGGCACGCACAAGGTGCTGSGCGGCGCTTCATTTGCGACACGCGCGCGCATGAAGAACCCGAAGCACCGCGGCTTTGCCCTGCCGGGGCGGGACGACCTGTTCTGCGGTTTCCGTTCCTGCGCGCTGTGAAAGCGGGGGACACGGCTTACGTGGTTCAGGCGGCCTTGCCGGGTTTTTCCTTGCGGAAGGTCCACCAGGGCAGGGTGGCGCGCAGGGACAGCACCTTGCCGCTCTGGGCCTGCTTGCCGCTGTAGCCGGGCAGTTCCTCCAGCGTGGCCTGCCAGTCGCGGCTTTGCAATTCGGTGAGCAGCGCCTGCACCTGCGGTGTGGGCAGCTCGGACTTCAGGCAGACCAGGTGGTAGCGCTCCTGCGCCAACGGCACAAAGCCCAGGCCTTTTTCACGCGCCGCCGCTTCGATGCCCAGGCCCGCGTCGGCCGCGTCGCTGGCGACGGCCTGGGCCACGGCCGTGTGCGAAGGCTCCTGGCGCGGGTAGCCCGCGACCGATGAAGCGGCCACGCCGGCCTTGGCCAGCAGTTCGTCGAGCAGCACGCGCGTGCCCGTGCCTTCGGCGCGGTTGACGTAGCGCAGGCCGGGCCGCGCCAGGTCGGCGATGCCGGTGATGCCGAGCGGGTTGCCCTTGGCCACGATCAGGCCTTGCGTGCGGTGGGCGAAGCCGATCAGCTTGTGCAGGCCGGGCTTGAGCAGGTTGCGGTAGCTGCGCGCGGTGACGGAATGGCTGCCCGGTTGCTCCAGCGTGTGGAAGCCGGCCATCATGCAGCGCCCGGCGTTCAGCGCCGCGATCGCGTCCACGCTGCCCATGAAGCGGATGTCCAGGTGCAGCCCGTGCGGGGCGGCCTGTTCGCGCAGGGCGGACAGCGCCGCATCGTGGCTGGCATACAGCGTGAGCACATGGGCATCGTCGTCGAAGGCGGTGGAAAACGCGCGCTCGATGTCGCTGGTCAGGGCTTCGATCTGCGGCGCCAGCCGGGCCTGCGCCTGGCGCTCGGCCCACAGCAGCTTTTCACCGAACTCGGTGAGCCGCGCGCGCTGCCCCTTGTCCCAGACGATGAGCTCGCGCCCCAGCGTCTGCTCCCAGTCCTTGAGCGCGCCCCACACGTGGCGGTAAGACAAGTCCAGCGCCTTGGAAGCCTTGGAGATGGAGCCCTGCTCGCGCACCGCATGGAGCAGGTCCATCAGCGGGTTGCGTATCAGCGCGCTTTTGCCGCGCTGCGGTGTCAGCAGGTAGGAGAGTTCGACTTTGTACATGGCGGGGCGGAGAGTGGCTCGATTATGAGTGCAGGGGCCGGCGGGGCCGGGAGGGGCGGGCGGTGGGGGCGCGATCCGGCGGGCAACCTATGCAAACCCGTTCATAGCGATGATTCCTGATGTAAATCAAGGACTTAGGCCCTAGGCTAGAGTGCTCTCCAAATTCCCCAATGAACACCTTCTCCGACAGCGCCGCCACGGCCTTCTCCCTTATCACCTCGCTTGATCCCGTGCTGGCCGGCATCGTCGCCCGGTCGCTGGCCGTGAGCGCGTCGGCCTGCGTGATCGCCTGCGGCGGCGGCCTGCTGCTGGGCGCCTGGCTGGGCGTGTCGCGCTTTCGCGGCCGTGGCGCGGTGCTGGCGCTGCTCAACACCGCCTTGGCCCTGCCCTCGGTGGTGGTCGGGCTGGTGGTCTATCTGTTGCTGTCGCGCACCGGGCCGCTGGGCTTTCTGGGCTGRCTGTTTTYCTTCAAGGCCATGGTGCTGGCGCAGGCCGTGCTGGTGCTGCCGGTGGTCACCGCGCTGGTGCGCCAGGCGATCGAGGACGCCGACCGCAGCCACGGCGAGCAGTTCCAGTCGCTGGGCGCGGGCCGCTTCGTGCGCGGCCTGATCCTGCTGTGGGACGAGCGTTATGCCTTGCTCACGGTGCTGATCGCCGCCTTCGGCCGCGCCGTTTCGGAAGTCGGCGCGGTGATGGTGGTGGGCGGCAACATTGACGGCTTCACGCGCGTGATGACCACCGCGATCGCGCTGGAAACCAGCAAGGGCGACCTGCCGCTGGCACTGGCGCTTGGCATCGTGCTGCTGGGCGTGGTGCTGCTGCTCAACATCCTGATCGCTTGTGTGCGGCGCTGGCGCGAACAGTTCGACGACCGCCTGCCGGACCCGGCCAGCCTGGCCGCGCAGGGAGGCCCGGTATGACGCAGGTCTTCAACCTGCACGGCGTCGGCGTGCACTTCGGCCGTGTGCAGGCGCTCAGCGATTGCACGCTGCGCATCCAGGCCGGCGAACGGCTGGCGCTGGTGGGCTCCAACGGCAGCGGCAAAAGCACCCTGCTGCGGACCCTCAACGGCCTGGTCCGTCCCGTGGCCGGCAGCCTGCAACACGACACGCAGGCGCGCCAGGCCATGCTGTTCCAGCGGCCCTACATGTTGCGCGCCAGCGTGCTGCACAACGTGGCCCTGGGCCTGTGGCTGGGCGGCGTGCGCTGGCCGGATGCCAAGGCGAACGCGCGGGCCGCGCTGGAGCGCGTGGGCCTCGAAGGCCTGGCCACGCGCAATGCCAAGGCCCTGTCCGGCGGCCAGCAGCAGCGCGTGGCGCTGGCACGGGCCTGGGCGCTCAAGCCGCAGGTGCTGCTGCTCGACGAGCCCACGGCCAGCCTTGACCCCTCTGCCAAGCGCGAGGTGGAACGCCTCATGGCCGAGTTCGCCGATGCCGGCATGACGCTGATCTTCAGCAGCCATAACCTGGGCCAGGTCAAGCGCCTGGCGCAGCGCGTGATTTACCTGGAGCAGGGGCGCCTTGTCGCCGACCTGCCGGTGGCGGAATTTTTCAACGGACCCGTTCCCGCCGCGGCGGAAGCATTTTTAAAAGGAGAACTCGCATGATCACCTTGAAGACCCTCAGGACACTCGTTCTGGTCCCGCTGGCCATGGCGGCCACGCTGGCCGTGGCGCAAACCGGCACCATCGTGATGGCCTCCACCACCTCGACCGAGCAGTCGGGCCTGTTCCCCTACCTGCTGCCCGAGTTCAAGAAGGCCACGGGCATAGACATCAAGGTGGTGGCCGTCGGCACCGGCCAGGCCATCGACATGGGCCGGCGCGGCGACGCCGACGTGCTTTTTGTGCACGACCAGGTCGCCGAAGAGAAAGTCGTGGCCGAAGGCTTTGCGATCAAGCGCTTTCCGGTCATGTACAACGACTTCGTGCTGGTAGGCCCTGCGGCCGACCCGGCAAAAGCCAAGGGCAAGGACATCGTCGAGGCCCTGAAAAAACTCAGCGCGGCGAATGCCAACTTCGTCTCGCGCGGCGACAAGAGCGGCACCCATGCGGCCGAGTTGCGCTACTGGAAAAGCGCCGGCATCGAAACACCCGGCGACAAGCCGGCCTTTGCCAACTACAAAGCCTGCGGCTGCGGCATGGGCCCGGCGCTCAACATCGCGGCCAGCAGCGGCGGCTATGTGCTGGCCGACCGCGGCACCTGGCTGTCCTTCAAGAACCGCGGCGACCTGGCCGTGCTGGTTGAGGGCGACACACGGCTGTTCAACCAGTACGGTGTGATGGTGGTGAACCCTGCGAAGCATCCACAGACCAAGGCAGTCGAGGCGCAGAAGTTTGTGGACTGGGTGATTTCGCCTGCGGGCCAGGCGGTGATTGCGGGCTACAAGATTGGCGGCGAACAGCTGTTCTTCCCCAACGCGAACAAATGAGTTCCCCCCTGTCCATGCTCACTGCGTGTAGCCTGTTCCCCCCTCAAGGGGGCGGCGCCTGCGGTCTGGCAAAGCCAGTCCCGCGCCGCCTGCTGGCTTGGATTGCTGCTGTGCTTGTTTTTTCCGGAGGCCTGACTATGGCGCATGCCCAGTCGCCTGCAGCATCTGCTGAGGGTGCCGCGCCGCTGCGTGTTTACGCTGCGGGAAGCCTGCGCGAGGCGCTTACGGAGATTGCCCGCGTTTACGAATCACGCACGGGCCTCAAGACCCAGCTGACCTTTGGCGCCTCCGGCCTGCTGCGCGAACGCATTGAAAAAGGCGAGCCGGCGCAGGTGTTCGCATCGGCGGACACCCAGCATCCCCAGCGCCTGCATTCCATGGCCGGCAGCACGTGGGCGCAACCCACCCTGTTCGTGCGCAACCAGTTGTGCGCGCTGGCCGTGCCGGCGCTCAAGGCCGAACCGGACAGGCTGCTGGACCTGATGCTGGACCCGGCCGTCAAGCTAGGCACTTCCACGCCAAAGGCGGATCCCTCGGGCGACTATGCGTGGGCGCTGTTCCGCAAGGCCGATACCCTCAGGCCCGGCGCCTACGCGGCGCTGGACGCCAAGGCCCTCAAGCTCACCGGCTCGCCCGAGGCGCCCCCGCCGCCGCCCGGCCGGAGTGTGTATGAGTGGCTGATCAGCGAAGGCCGCGCCGACCTCTTCCTGACCTATTGCACCAATGCCGTGGCGGTGCAGAAGGAACTGCCCCGCATGAGCGTGGTGCAGATTCCGGCCGCTTTGCAGGTGAGTGCTGCTTATGGTTTGACTGCGCGGGGTGGGGACGTTGCGGCTGGGGAGTTTGCCGGCTTCTTGCTGTCGGCGACTGCGCAGGAGGTGTTTCGCCGATTTGGCTCCTGGTTGCTGCGTCCCTTCGCTTCGCTACGGGCAACCTGCGGTGCTCGGTTCAGGCGGGGTCTCGCTAAACTCGCCTTCGGCTCAAACAACGCGATCCCTGATCCGCCTGAACCTGCGCTCCTCGGCGCATCCACAAGGGGTGGGGAATGAATACCAAATCCAAATACTGAAAGCCACAAGGACTCGCCACGGCGAGTCCTTGTTTGTATTTGTCTTCTTTATCTTCTTTGYATTTYTGTCTTCKGTTCCCGMTCCCGATTRCCCCGTCCTGGCTGGGCCGAGGAGCGCAGACGTAGGCGGATCAGGGATCGCGCTTGTTTGAGCCGCAGGCGAGTTTGCGCGAGACCCCGCCGTAGTCGAGCACCGCAGGTTGCCCGAAGCGAAGCGTAGGGACCCAGACTGCGGGTCGCGTTTTTTTGCTTACTTTTTTTGGCGAAGCAAAAAATGTGAGTCGCATGCCGGGCGACTCCAGGCCAGCAGGAC
>NZ_JBFUBY010000144.1:0-10374 GCF_056405515.1 Polaromonas sp. P1_G2 | reverse complement strand
CCGCCGTGCACCGCCTGGACCGTCACCCCACCATGAGCCGGCACCCCATCACGCCCATGCACGAGGCCGACCTGCGGCGCCACCTGGCCGCGCAGGGCCTGGCGCAAGTCGCCGGTATCGCCTACCCCGACTACAGCCAGGACGCCGAAGCGCTGGACCGCCAGCTGGCCGGCCTGCTGTCGCGCAAGCCCGACGCGGTGCTGCTGGACGTCGCCGACGACAGCCACCTGGCCACCGTGGGCCGGTTGATCTGGCAACGCGCGCAAGCGCAACGCCTGCTCGCCACCGGGCCCAGCAGCGTGGTGCAGGCCCTGGCCGCGCACTGGCAATCCGGTGCCGAAGCGGCGGCGCCCCGCATCGCCGCCGCAACAGGCCCGGTGCTGGTGCTCGCCGGCAGCCTGTCCCCCGTGACGGCGCAGCAGGTCCAGGCCGCCAGCTCCTACCGGCAGGTCGCGCTGGACGCCGCCCGCCTCACCGCCGACACGGCCTATGCCGGGCAGATGTCGGACCAGATCGCCGCGCTGCTGGGCCAGGGCCGCCACGTACTGGCCTGCACCGCCGCCGACGGCCAGCCCTGCGACTGGCCAGTGGACGGCCGCGCGCTCGCGCAGGCCAGCGGCGCCCTGCTCAGGCGCGTGCTGCGGGCCGTRCCCCTGCGCCGCCTCGGCATTGCCGGCGGCGACACCTCCAGCCTGGCCGTGCAGGCGCTCAAGGCCTGGGGCCTGTCCTATGCCGCGCAACTCGCGCCCGGTGTCGCCCTGTGCCGCCTGCACAGCGACGAAGCCGCGCTCGACGGGCTGGAGATCATGCTCAAGGGCGGGCAGATGGGCGGAGAGGACCTGTTCGAAACCCTGCTGTACGGCACAGCCTGAGGACAGCAGGAGCCCCAACACCGGTGAACATTCAAGAAACTTTACAAACCCTCATCGCCTGGGCAACGGCGGGGATACGAGCACCACCACACTTGCTYTCAACCTGAAGCCAAAAGCCGTATGTCACGGCAGCGGATTTTTCAGGCATCTTCTCCCCTGAAAGGAAGTTCCCATGAAATTCGCATTCAAGCCCTCCGCTTCCCTCAACAGCCTCGTCCTGGCCGGCCTGCTGGCAACGGTGGGCGCCGGCGCCATGGCACAAACACCTCCCGCAGCGCCCGCGGGCTCGCCGCCCGCAGCCGGCAAACCCGCCGGCCCGCATGAAGGCCGCATGGGCCGCCACGACCCCGCCAAAATGCAGGCCATGATCGCCAAGCACCAGGCCGAACTCAAGGCCAAGCTCAAGATCACGCCGGCCCAGGAAGGCGCGTGGACCAGCTACACGGCCGCCATGCAGCCGCCCGCCCACGGCGCGCGTCCCACACCCGAGCAGCGCGCCGAGTTCGACAAGCTGACCACGCCCCAGCGCATCGACAAGATGAAGGAAATGCGCACCCAGCGCATGGCTGAAATGAACGCCGCCATGGACAAGCGCGGCGAAGCCACCAAAACCTTCTACGCCGTGCTGAGCCCCGAGCAGCAAAAGACCTTTGATGCCGAGCACAAGAAGCACGGCCCGCGCGGCGGCCACCGTGAGCACGGCGGCCCGGCACCGCAAAAGGGCTAAGCCACCGGCGCGCTGATCGCGCTGACCCCAAGCCCGCACCGTGACCCGGTGCGGGCTTTTTTACGTCCGCCCGTTTTCGCCGGACGCCGCCCAAAGCCCGCGTAGGACGCTGTCGAATGCCTTTATTCGCGCCGCCCAGCCTCACTAAACTGGGCCCATGAGCGAAGTCCGCAAAGGCCAGGCACCGGCCGTCCTGTCGCGCGATGCTTTCCACGAACGTTTCATGCAATCCTTTGTGGACCCGGCCTTTCGCGCCGAAGATGAAGCCCTGGCGCGGCTCGAATCGCTGGCCTGGGATGCGTACAAGGAAGGCCGCAAGGCGCCCCTCACACGCAAAGCCGGCGAGGGTTTTGCCGACCCTGATTACGACCTGTCGACCGAATGGCTGGAAACCCGCGCACGCCTGCAGAAGACGCAGGCTGTATGGGAAAACCCCGCCACGCCGTCCCGCGTGCTGCTGGTCTGCGGTTCGGCCCGCAACGACGGAACCTGCCCCGGCGAGATCTCCAAGACCTGGCGGCTGCTCAACACCGCCAAAACCGCGCTGGAAGGCGCGGGCATGCACGCCGACGTGCTGGACCTGAGCCTGCTCAGTTCCGATTACCAGTTGCGCATCCATCCCTGCAAGGGCTGCGTCTCCACCGCCATGCCTTTGTGCCACTGGCCCTGCAGTTGCTACCCCAACCATGCGCTGGGGCAGACCGGCGACTGGATGGCCGAGATCTACGAACGCTGGACGGCCGCGCACGGCGTGCTGATCCTCACACCGGTGTACTGGTACCAGTCGCCCAGCCCGCTCAAGCTCATGATGGACCGCCTGGTCTGCGCCGACGGCGGCAATCCCGACCCCACCAGCACCCACGGCAAAAAACCCGAGGAAGCCAAGGCGCTCGAGATGAAGGGCTGGGACTATCCCAAGCACCTGGCCGGCCGCGCCTACGGCCTGGTGGTGCACGGCGACGTCGCCGGTATCGAGGGCACGCGGCGCGGCCTCAGCGACTGGCTGGACTGGATGGGTTTGATAGACGCCGGCAGCCAGGCCCGGCTGGACCGCTACATCGGCTATTACGAACCCTATGCCACCAGCCACGACACGCTGGACGCCGACAAGGCCGTGCTGGCCGAGGTGCGCAACGCGGCCAGCGCGGTGGCCGCCGCCGTGAAGGCACTGCGCGCCGGCACGCTGTTGCAGCCCGACAAGGATTTTCCGCAGCCGCGGCCCAAATAAAGGGCAGCAAAAAGCCGGGCCGCGGGACATGCCCGCGCCCGGCTTTGAGGCATTGAAAATCTGGGCCGAACCGCCCGCAAACGGGCGGCCGGCCTCAGGTCCGGTTTTTAATGCGCGCCGCCACTGACGCCCGCGCCACCCTGGACACTGCCTTGCACGCCGCCCTGTAGGCTGCCTGCCGCACTGCCCACACCGTTACTCACGCCGTTGTAGGTGCGCCGGGCGCCGCTCTTCACGGCGTTACCCGTGCGGGTTGCCGCGCGTCCTGTGGCACGTGCGGTGTCGTCCACCGCACCGGAGACATTGGCACCCGCGCCTACACCTGCGCCCACCCGGCCGCTGGTCATGCCGGAGCCGCTGTCACCGCCGCCCGCCGCGTTCGCGCGGGTGGCGGCGTCAATATTGGCGTTCTGGCCGGCATTGACACCCAGGTTCACGCCCAGGCCGGCATCGGCATTGCCGGCAGCCCTGTTGCCACTCACACCGGCGCCGGCGCCTACACCCACACCGACCCCCAGGCTTTGCGCGAAGGCGCCAGGGGCGGCCAGCGCAGCCGCCAGGGTCAGCGCCACGGCGCCGGGAATCGAGCGAATCAAGAATTTGGACATTTCAATCTCCTTCAAAAAACGATGGCCTTGCCCCAAGGCAAACCACCCGGCAGGGCCGCAACGAAGACCGTTGTGGCCCGCCCATGCCGCTTCGCGTGGATTACTCCCCCCGAAGCAGGTGTGTTGTCTTACTTGGTACCGCCCACAGTGGGGCCTTGCGCACCGCCGGTCGAGGTCGCGGCCGCGTCACGCGCGGCGGAGTTCTKGGCCCGTTTGGCCGCGCGTTTCTCGCGCTTGGCGGCCTTCGCTGCCGCGCGATCGGCCTTGGCGGCTGTGCGTGCTTCAGGCGTCTTGGCCGCACCGCCTGCGGGGGCCGCCGTGTTCTGGTCCTTGGGCTTGGTCGTGCCCGGCGGCGTCGTGGTACTCGTGGTATCGGTCTGCGCCTGGACCTGCCCACCCATCAACAGGGCGGTTGCGATGGCAGCGGCTACGGGAATGGATTTCATCGAAAACTTCTTCATGGTCATTTCCTCTTCGGTTGGCCCCAGAAACAAGGCGTGTGGAACAAACAAGCCCTCATGCGATAACGCGATAACGGGGCTGATTTCAATTTAGGGGCCAAGCCAAGGCGGACGTGCCGGAGAGGCACGCCGCGCCATGTAGGACACTGCGCCCGCGGCGTGTGGTTGCGCAGGCGGCTTCCCAGGGTCGCTGAAGAGGCGCGCCAGCCGGGCGTACAAATAAGTTTTGTCCTACACCTTGGGCGAAAGCCGCGAAGCCACAATGTCCGTCAGGGTGTCCGGCGGGCGCGTATGCTGCCTCTTTGCCGGTATTGATATGTCCGCGCTTCCGGTTTTCCATCACCCGCCCTTTGCCTTTTGCCTCCCTTCTTATGCAGCCTTCCGTTCCCGACCCTTCTGTTTCAAGTCCTAACGGTGCCTCGCGCCGTGGTGCGCCCGACGCGCTGTCCGTCGCCGTACCCGTCACGCCGCCCAAGGCGGGCACGCAGGTTGACATGGCCGCCGTGGAGGCCGACACGCAAACCGCACTGGCCGCCGTGAGCCCCGAGTCCTCGTTCTCCTTCAAGGTGCTCACGGTCAACATCCACAAGGGCTTTACCTTCTTCAACCGCAAGTTCATCCTGCCAGAGCTGCGCGAAGCCGTGCGCAGCGTGGGCGCCGACGTGGTGTTCCTGCAGGAAGTGACGGGCACCCACGCCAAGCACGCCGACAAGTTCGACAACTACCCCGAAACGCCGCACTACGAATTCCTGGCCGACACCATCTGGCCGCAGTTCGCCTACGGCCGCAACGCCGTCTACACCAACGGCCACCACGGCAACGCGGTGCTGTCCAAGTTCCCCATCGTGCGTTTTGAGAACCGCGACGTGTCCATCAGCGGCCCCGAGCGCCGYGGCCTGTTGCACTGCGAACTGCAGATTCCCGGCCGCAGCGTCAACGTCCACGCCATCTGCGTGCACCTGGGCCTGATGGAAACCCACCGCGAGCAGCAGATGGACATGCTCTGCGAGCTGGTGCGCAAGGACATCCCGGCGCATGCCCCCGTGGTGGTCGCCGGCGACTTCAACGACTGGCGGCACCGCGCCCACGCGCGGCTCGAAAAAGGCGCCGAGCTGCACGAGGTCTTCGTGCAGGCCAACGGCCATGCGGCGCGCACCTTCCCCGCACGCCTGCCGCTGCTGCGCCTGGACCGCATCTATGTGCGCAACGCCATAGGCAACGCTCCCGTGGTGCTGCCGCTGCGGCCCTGGTCACACTTATCTGACCACGCGCCGCTCGCGGCAGAAATCGAGATCTAGACATGTCCAGGTGGGTGAGCGGCAACCAGTTCCGCCTGCTGGAGAACGGCGAGGAATTTTTCCCGCGCGTGTTCGAGTGCATCGCCGCCGCCAAACGTGAGGTCGTGCTGGAAACCTTCATCCTGTTCGAGGACAAGGTCGGCGAGGAACTGCATGCGGCCCTGCACCAGGCGGCGCGGCGCGGCGTGCAGGTCGACGTGACCATAGACGGCTACGGCTCGCCCGACCTGTCGCCCGAGTTCATCTCGACGCTCACGCGCGCCGGTGTGCGCCTGCATGTGTTCGACCCCGGCCCCAGGCTCTGGGGCTGGCGCACCAACCTGTTTCGTCGCATGCATCGCAAGATCGTGGTGGTCGACGGCGAGCGCGCCTTCGTCGGCGGCATCAATTATTCGGCCGACCACCTGGCCGACTTCGGGCCCCAGGCCAAGCAGGACTACGCCGTCGAAATCGAAGGCCCCATCGTCGCCGACATCCACAGCTTTGTGCGCCGCGCCCTGGCCGCCGGCCGGCGCAACGCCGGCGCCGAGCCGCCCGAGGGCCTGCGCGAGCGCTTTTCCAACCGCGCGCGCTCGTTCGCAGGCACCTGGCGCGGCGACAGCGTCCCCGCAGCGGCGGGCGAAGCCTCCGCGCTGTTCGTCACCCGCGACAACCGCAAGCACACCAACGACATCGAGCGCCACTACCGCGCGGCCATACGCACGGCACGCCATCGCGTCGTGATCGCCAACGCCTACTTCTTCCCGGGCTACCGGCTGCTCAGGGAAATGCGCCACGCGGCGCGGCGCGGCGTGGACGTGCGCCTCATCCTGCAGGGCGAGCCCGACATGGCCATCGTCAAGACCGCCGCCAGCATGCTCTACCACCACCTGCTGGACGCCGGCGTGCGCATTTACGAATACTGCGAACGGCCGCTGCACGGCAAGGTCGCCGTCATCGACGACGAATGGGCCACCGTGGGCTCCAGCAACCTCGACCCGCTGAGCCTCTCGCTGAACCTGGAAGCCAACGTCGTCATCCGTGACCGCGCCTTCAACCAGGAGCTGGGCACGCGGCTGGCCGCGATCATGCAAAACAGCTGCAAGCAGGTGACCCGCGAAAACCTGGTCGAGCCCACCTGGTGGCGCACCGTGCGCAGCTATTTCGTTTTCCACCTGCTGCGGCGCTACCCGGCCTGGGCCGGCTGGCTGCCGGCGCACACGCCGCGCATCACGCCCGCCGGCCAGGACCTCCCCGCCCCCGCCGGCCCCACCGGCAGAGATGCCGAAGCGGTAAGCCAGCAGGCCAAAACCGTGTGAGCGCCTGATGGCCAGCCCCAACCCGCCCCCCGCCCGCGGCCCCTGGCGCAGCCGGCCCTGGTGGCCCTGGCTCAGGCGCGGCGCCACCAGCGTGTTCTTTGTGCTGGTGGCCGCCCTGCTGGTGTCGCAGGCGCGCAGCATTGCCTGGGGCGAGGTGCTCAACTCCCTCGAGAACTATCCGCTCACCGCCGCCTGGGGCGCCGTGGCCCTGGCCGCGGCCAGCTTCACGCTTTACAGCTGCTTTGACCTGCTGGGCCGGCACTACACGCGCCACAAACTCAGCGCCCCCACCGTGATGCTGGTGACCTTCACCAGCTACGCCTTCAACCTCAACCTCGGCTCGCTGGTGGGCGGCGTGGCCTTCCGCTTCAGGCTGTATTCGCGCCTGGGCCTGAAGCCCGGCGCCATCACGCGCATCATGTCCATCAGCATGCTGGCCAACTGGATGGGGTATGTGCTGCTGGCCGGCGGGGTGTTCAGCCTGCACCCGCCCACCCTGCCGCTGGACTGGCCGGTCACCACCGTCCACCTGCGCCTGGCCGGCCTCGCGCTGCTCGCGGCGGCCGCGGCCTACCTGGGCATCTGCACCTTCACGCGCCAGCGCCACTACGAGCTGCGCGGCCACACCCTCGAACTGCCTTCGCCGCGGCTGGCCGTCCTGCAGCTGCTGATGGGCGCCGGCAACTGGCTCACCATGTCCGGCATCCTGTACATCCTGCTGCAGCACCGCATCGAGTTTTCCGCCGTCGTCAGCGTGCTGCTGCTGGCCGCCGTGGCCGGCGTCATCACCCACATCCCGGCCGGTCTGGGCGTGCTGGAGGCGGTGTTCGTCGCCCTGCTGTCGCACCTGATGCCGCAGGCTGAACTGCTGGCGGCCCTGGTGGCCTACCGCGTCATCTACTACCTGGCGCCGCTGGGCATCGCCACGGCAATCTACGCGGCGATGGAAGCCCACGCCAGGAAACTCGCCCGCGCCGCCCGGGCGGCCCAGCCCCCGCGAAACGCACGCCCGGCCACACGCTGACAAGCCGGGCCCTGCATCCAGGCGCTTTCCGCCCGGTTTAGGCGCCAAAGCCACAGGCCGCCAGGGTTTTCGCCTTTACTTCTGTGTCCATAGCCCCAAAACACTGTATATTGATACAGTGTTTTGATGTTCCCTCGTGTTCTCTTTCCTGCCGATGCGACGCCCGCACCCAGGAAGTCGGCTTCTTTGCCTACAGCCGCGGTTGAACCCGCCGCCGCACCATGAAGTCTGACGTGAAGCAGAAAGGATCTTTGCATGGGCGTGATGAATGACCTGCTGACGACCGACCTCTTTCCGCAAGCCCCGCTGCCCGTCATGCTGCAGGGCCAGGCCGACTTCGAKGGCTTCCGCCGTGCCGCGCGCGGCCTGCTGGCGCAGCAAATGCTGCCCGAGCAGATCAGCTGGCACAGCACCGACAGCGCCGTCCAGGATCTTTTTGCCGCCGCCCGCGCGCCGGGCGGCGCCTTCCAAGACAAGGCCGCGTTCAACGGCGCACCCGCCGTCAGCGTGCCACCCGAATTCATGGCGCTGTGCCAGGTCGTCATCCTGCACAGCGACCCGGGCCGCTTCGGCCTGCTGTACCGCATCCTCTGGCGCCTGGTCCACGAGCCCGGCCTGCGGCAGGATCCGCTTGACGCCGACATGGTGAAAGCCGGCCGCATGGCCGAGGCCGTGCGGCGCGACATGCATGAGATGAAAGCCTTTACGCGCTTTCGCACCGTGCTGGACGACACCTTCCGCTCCGACCCCGAAGTCGGCCCGCTGCATGTGGCCTGGTCCGAGCCCGAACACCACATCATTGAAGCCGTCGCGCCCTTTTTTGAGCGCCGCTACAAACAAATGCGCTGGGCCATCCTGACGCCCGAGCGCAGCCTCGAATGGGACGGCGGGCAGCTGCGCTTCGGTCCCGGCGCCCAGGCGGCGGCGGCCCCGCCGCCCGACGCGGGCGAACAGCTGTGGCTGGCCTTTTACCGGCGCACCTTCCCTCCGGCGCGGCTGAAACCGCAAGCCATGCACAAGCAGATTGCGATCGGGCCTGAGCAGTTGAATGCGGAGTGCGCCGCAACGCCAGCCAAACGGGAAAGAGGGGAAAAAGAACCAGCAGAACCCAAAGAGCCCGCGGATGGCACACACATCATCGAGCTGGTGCGCTCGCGCACGGCCCTGCAGCGCGCCACCAACCGCTGCCGCGAGTGCCCCATCGGCGAACACGCCACACAGGCCGTGTGCGGCGAAGGCCCGCGCAAGGCCAGGGTCATGCTGGTCGGCGAACAGCCGGGCAGCCAGGAAGACCTGGCCGGCAAGCCCTTTGTAGGCCCCGCCGGCCACCTGCTGGATCGCGCGCTGAGCGAGCTCGGCATAGGCCGCGACAAGGTCTTCGTGACCAACGCGGTCAAGCACTTCAAGTTCGAACTGCGCGGCAAACGCCGCATCCACAAGACCCCGGCGCAGCGCGAGATCGCCGCCTGCCTGCACTGGCTGGAAGACGAGATTGCCATGGCGCAGCCCGAGTTGCTGGTCGCCCTCGGCGCAACCGCCGCCCGCGCCCTGCTCGGCAAGGCGGTGCCGGTCATGGCCAACCGCGGCCAGATCCTGGAACGTGAAGACGGGCGCAAGGTGCTCATCACCCTGCACCCCTCCGCCCTGCTGCGCGTGCCGCCACCCGAGCGCGAAAGCGCCTACCGCGAGTGGCTGCACGACCTTTCACGCATCAACCCCCACTGAGCGAACAGAACAGTTCAGGCCGCGTGCCCGGCCATCCTTAACGCGTGCTGTCGCGTGGATCCGGCGTGCCCGGCTCGGTCGCCGGCCGCGTGGTCGAATCCCGGGGGTCGACAGGCATGGGCTGCGCGGGTTCGCTGGCGACGGCGCGGCGTGCCGGGTTGCGGTTCAGGGGGTTCGCCAGGGGCCTGCCCGGATTCGTACCCGTTGCGCCGCGCGTGCCGGGCACCCCGGTGGCGGTATTGCCGCCATTGATATTGGTGCCGCCCGTGCCGGTGCCCGTGTTGGTATTGGTGCCCGTGGTGCCGGTGTTGTTGCCGTTGATGGTGGTGCCCCCGGTGCCGGTCCCCGTGTTGGTGTTCGTGCCCGTGGTGCCGGTAATGCCTGTATTACCTGTCGTACCCGCGGCGCCACCCGTGGTCTGCGCACCCACGGGCGAAAACCCCAGGACAGCCGCGAGCGCGGCGGACAAACATACGCCGCCAGAACGAAGACCCAGGTGCGACAGACTGCTGTTCAACGCTTTCATGACAACTCTCCTGTTTTCCGGCTTGAACACACCGGATTTTCACCACGCATGCGATGGGATCCATTCAATCTACGTCCGCTGTGACGCCCCCGTCACTGCCCGCAGGCTCATACAGCTGTGCGAAGAGGCCTACATCAAATGCGACGCCGTTTTCACGCTGAAGGCCCTGCCGGCCTCGCCACCAACTCCTTGAAGCCGGTCTGCGCATCATGCTCACGCGTGAACACCCAGCCCGGCAGCGGCGCCAGCACGATCTCCGCCGTGGTCCGCACAATGCAGCCCGGCATCACATGGCCGCCCCGCATCTCGCCGCGTGCTGTTGCCACACAGGCATGCAGGTGGACGCCGTCGGGGCTTAGCGTGCCCGACAGCGTGATCAGTTCCAGTGGTTCTTGCAGCACCGTTCCGTCGGGCTGGCCGGCGTAACGGAGTACCGCTTGGGACAGGCTGCCCACTGCGGAGATGATGCAAGCCGCCGTCGTGTTCTGGCCGGCTTGCAGGTCGGCGAAGGCTTTGGTCAGGCTTGTGCGGAGATCTTCTCCGGGGTGGAGGCGGAGGACTTGGGGTTGGGGCATGGGGTTAGGGTAATGGTGGAGCTGTTTTAGTT
>NZ_JBFUBY010000143.1:0-10451 GCF_056405515.1 Polaromonas sp. P1_G2 | reverse complement strand
CCCGCGCCCCCACCGCCCGCATGATGGCGAATTCGCGGGCGCGTTCTTCGCGGGTGGCGGTGATGGCGGCGAACAGCACGACCAGGCCGGCCGCGAGCGTGAAGCCGAACAAAAATTCGACCGCGCGGATCACCTGGTCCAACACGCGCTGCACCTGGGCCAGCGTGCTGCTCATGTCGACGTTGGTGATGTTGGGAAAGGCTTTGACCAAGGTGTTGTCAAAGCTCTGCGGGCGCGGCTGGCCGGGCGTCGCCGCAACCGGCTCGGGCGCGCGGAAGGCGCTGATGAAGGACACGGGAACGTCGGCCGGCAATTTCGCCACCGTGTACATCACAAAAAAGTTGACGCGCATCGAACCCCAGTCGACCTTGCGCAGGCTGGTGATTTTGGCCTCGCTGGTCTGCCCGCCTATGTCAAAGCGCAGGGTGTCGCCGAGCTTGAGGCCCAGGGTCTTGGCCAGGCCATCCTCGACGCTGACGGCGTCTTTTTCGCCGGGCGTCCAGCGCCCGCCGCTGGCCTGGTTGTGCGAAGGCATGTCGGCGCTGTTGGAGAGGTTGAACTCACGGTCGACCAGGCGCTTGGCGCGGTCGTCCTCAAAATCGTCGGGCGTGACGGGCTTGCCGTTCACCGCGACCAGGCGGCCGCGGATCATGGGATACCAGTCGAATTTTTTCACGCCGCCGTCGCGCAGCGCCTGCTGGAAGGCCTCGCCCTGCTCGGGCTGCACGTTGATGACAAAACGGTTGGGCGCGTCGGGCGGCGTGGCCTTGCGCCAGCTGCTGATGAGGTCGGTGCGCAGCAGCACCAGCAGCATCAGCGCCAGCAGGCCGACGGCCAGCGCGCTGGTCTGCACCACGGCGTACACCGGACGGGCCGAGAGCTGGCGCGTGGCCAGCACCAGCCAGCGCGGCGCGGTCGCCTCATGCACGCTGGCGCGCAGCAGCTTGACGGCGGCAAAACTCGCCACGGCGAACACCAGCACCGCACCGGCAAAGCCGCCCACGGCGATCAGGCCCAGCTTGAGGTCGCTGCTGGCGGCCACCAGCAAGGCCGCGAAACCGGCCATGCCCACGCCCAGCACGGCCAGCGAGGCGGGCTTCAGGTTGCCGACATCGCGGCGGATCACGCGCAACGGCGGCACCTGGGCTAGCTGCAGCACGGGCGGCAGGCCGAAAGCCAGCAACAGCGTGAGGCCCATGCCCATGCCGAACAGCACGGGCCAGAAGGTGGCGGCCGGCAGCGCGGTTTCGACCAGGCCGGCCAGCAGCAGCACAAAACCGTAATGCACGGCAAAACCCAGGACCACGCCGAGCGCGCTGGCAAACAGCCCCGCCAGCACGAACTCAAACGTATACGCCAGCGCGATGGTGCGCTGCGGCTGGCCCAGCACGCGCAGCATGGCGCAGTCATCCAGGTGCTTGGCGGCGAAGCCGCGCGCCACAATGGCTACCGCCACCGCACTCAGCAGAGCCGCGAGCAGCGCGACGAGGTTGAGGAATTTTTCGGCGCGGTCCAGCGTTTGCCGCATCTCGGGGCTGCCCGATTCGAGCGACTCCAGGCGCACGCCGCGCACCCCCGACTGTTCAAACGGTTTCTTGATTTCCGCGTCGGCCCATTTGACGTAGGCCTTCACCGCCTTGTCGTCGCCGGCGACGGCAAAACGGTAGTTGGTACGGCTGGCGGGCTGGATCAGGTTGGTGGCTTTGACGTCGGCCTCATTGACCATGACGCGCGGCGAAAAGCTGATAAAGCCCGCGCCTCGATCCGGTTCCTGCACGATGATGCGCGTGAGCTTGAAGCCGGCGTCGCCCATGAGCAGCGTCTGGCCGAGCTTGAGGCCCAGCGCGTCGAGCAGCGAGGCATCGGCCCAGGCCGTGCCGGGGGCGGGCACCTCGCTTGTGTCGGCGCCGGGCTCTTCGGGGCTGCCGGCCACCTTCATGCTGCCGCGCAGGGGATAGCCTTCGGGCACGGCCTTGAAGGCCACCAGCTTGCTGGCGCCGCCGTCGGCTTCGGTAGCGCGTCCCATGGTGGGAAAGGTGACGGTGGAAATGCCCTTGAGGCCCAGCGCCTGCGCCTTCGCGATAAAAGCGGCAGGCGTCTGGCCGTCGCTGCGGACCACGGCGTCGCCGCCCAGCAGCTGGCGTGCATCGCGCTGCAAACCGCCCTTGAGGCGGTCGGCAAAAAAGCCGACGGCCGTCAGCGCCGCGACGGCCAGGGTGACAGCCACGATGAGCAGGCGCAGCTCACCCGCGCGCAGGTCGCGCAGCATGGTTTTCCAGCCGAGCTTGAGGAAAAGGGTGTTCATGCGCCGACCATAACGCAAAGTGCGCAGCCCTGGGCGATGGCCGGGTTTCGAACCGGGTTATGGACGGCCGGCGGCCCCAGGCGCGGCAGCGGCGGCCGACGGCAGCGCGTCCAGGCGTTTTTCCAGCGCGCGCAGCACCGGCGCGATGCCGGCACCGACCCGGATCTGCGGGTTGGAAAAGCCATCTTCCTTGCCGGCGTCGATCTCGCGCTGCTTGATCAGCGGCACGGCGCGGGCAAAGGCCTGCTCGAAGGAATGCGTCTTGCGCAGCTGCTCGTCGAACAGGGCGCGGCCGAAGAAGGTGAGCTCGGAGCGTCGGCCGCAGCCGTAGGAGGTGTGGGTGGCGTCGGCCGCCGTCATGACCAGGGTGGTGTCGCCGGCCAGCGCATCGACCCAGCCGCCGGAATAGCAGGCCGAAATCGCGATCACGCGGTTGCGCACGCCCGACCTGTCGAGCGCCTCGCGCAGCTCGGCCGGGCTTACGGGCGGCACTTCCAGCGGCCAGTGGGAGGCGGCCAGCTTGAAGTCGCCGGCGCCGTGCGAGGTCATATAGACCACCAGTACATCCTTCTCGCGGTCCATGCGCTGGGCAATCGCGTCGATGGCGCGCTCCAGGTTCAGCGCGGTGGCCCAGGGGTGGGTTTGCGTGGTGGTGGCGTGGTTGACCAGGTGCACCACGCGGCCTTCGGCGTCAAAACGCTCGGCCAGCACGCGGCTGACCAGGGTGCTTTCGCGCAGGAACACGTCTTCCGAGGCATAGGGGGCGAACACCAGGGCGTACACGTCGGTGACGCCGGGGCGCTCATGCGCGATGGCGGCCATGGTCTTTTCCCAGAGCGCCTGCTGCACCTCGAAGGTCTGCTGGCTCAGTTGCAGCCGGGGCCCGTCGTCGGCGTCGCCGCGCGCGGCGTAGTCTTGCTGCCAGGTGCGGACCTCGAATTGCCAGGCCATGAGGCCGCTGGAGACTACCAGCACCAGCGCGAACATCGCCGTGCGCCAGCCCGGCCCGGCAAAGCGCCAGACCAGCACGACGGCCGTTCCTACGCCCCAGGTGACGAACAGGCCGTAAAAGCCCCAGTAAACCCAGGGCGACGAGAACACCGAACTCTTGACCCAACCCTGGGCGAAAGCAGCGATGACCCCCTGGTACAGCACCGTCGCCGGAAGCGAGGAGAGCAGCCACAAAACGAAGCAGGCGGCGATCCCGCTCAAGCCTTCGCCGGCGGATTCATCCGGGCTGCCCGCTCGTGCGGTGTCCAGCGTGGGAAGGGCCCACCAGGCCAGGCCCAGGAACACGCCCGCGGTCCACCAACCCGACAGCCAGGCCTGCAGGTCCAGGCGCGCGGGGCCGGCCACTTCCAGGCGGGCTAACGCCAGTTCAAGGCCAAGCACCAGCACCGTCAGCAGCAGCACCTGCAGCGGCGTGGGCGCGCTCCCCGCCACGCGAGGTTTCAGGAACACTCCCGCACGCAGGCCCTCGCCCACCCAGCGCAGCAGCGAGAGGCCGGCGCCCGGCTTGCCGCGCATAGGCAACGCTTCGGGAATTCCGGGAAGCGTGGGCTGGACGTCGGTATCGGTAGCGGTCATGTCGGCGCGGTGGAAAAAGGGGCCGGCCTGGCGCCGGCGAGTTCGGGCTGCAGCGTGAGCCGCTGCGGGTTGGCGTAGCAGACGAAGCGCTTGTTGGTGGCGCGGCCTATGGCACACAGGCCCACGGCCTGCGCGACCTGGTGGCCCATCTGCGTGATGCCGCTGCGAGAGACCACGATGGGTACGCCCATCTGCGCGGATTTGATGACCATTTCGCTGGTGAGGCGGCCGGTCGTATAAAACACCAGGCCTTCCCAGCTCCCCTCTTCCCCAGCAGGGGCCGCGGAACCGGCTTTGCCGGGCCGCAGGCGCAGCGCCCCCTCGGGGGGCAGCGCAGTACGCGAAGCGACAAGCGTGGGGGCCACATTCTGCATGGCCATCCAGCCCGCTATGGTATCTATTGCATTGTGGCGGCCAACGTCTTCCACGAACAGCAGCATCTCGGGATCACCGGCCGTCATCGCGAACAGCGCGCAGGCATGCACCGAGCCGGCGGATTTGTACGTCGTTTCCTTGAGCCTGATGGTGTTGACCAGGGCATAAAGCTGGCCCTGGCTGATGCGTGCATCGCGGGGCAGCACGATGCCCTCCACCTCGTCCATCAGGCCGCCGAACACGCTGCCCTGGCCGCAGCCCGTGGTAACCACGCGGCGCGCGGTTTTTTCTTCAATGTCTTCGATGCCATGGCGCGTCTTGACGGCGGCAGCGCCGACGTCCCAGTCCACGGTGATGGAGTCGATGTCGGCCGCATCCTTGACCAGCCGCTGGTTGCGCAGGTAGCCCAGCACCAGCAGCTCGGGGTGCGCGCCCAGCGTCATCAGCGTCACGAGCTCTCGCTTGTCGACGTACACCGTGAGCGCGCGCTCGGCCGGGATGGAGATGCGCTGCGTTTCGCCGTATTCGTTGACGGCCTCCACCTCGCAGGTCAGGGGCGCCTGGGCATGGGTCAGGCGCGGCAGGAGAGGTGTCGAAACGGGCATGCGGCAAGACTACAACAAAAAAGCCGGCCCCTTGCGGAGTCGGCTCTTCGGGAGTGAAAAGGGTCAGGATTTCTTGGCGGGGTTGCCTACCGCATCAGGCTGCTTGGTGCTGGGCGGGCTGGCGGCCGTGCCGGCCGGCGAATGCGCGCCCGCGGCTTCCAGCGGTTTGGCTTGCGGCGGCGTATAGGCAAAGGGGCCCGGGTCAGCGCAGGCGGGCGCAGGCGCCGGCGGCTTGGTTTCCTTGCCGGCGGCCTTGGCGGACTTGTAATAGGCGGCGGCCACCTTGTCCTGCGACTTGCACAGCTGGTAGGCATCGACCTTGCCGGTCCACGCGGTTTTGGCGGCAGCTTCGGCGGCCTTGGCCTTGGCCTCGTCGCTCAGCGGCGGCAGCTTGGCCAGCACCGTGGCCGACGCGGCGGCCAGCGTGGCCAGGATCAGGAGTTTTTTCATCGTGGAGTCCTTTCTATGCCTGTGCGATCTGGCCCGGCGGATCCACCGGCGGCGTGCTGCGCTGGGCCGGGATGTTGCCGGCCTTGACCTCGTCATACCAGTATTCGTGGTGCTCCCTGGCCCAGGTCTCGTCGACATAACCGGTTCGCATGGCCTTATAGGCGCCCTGCATGCCGATGGTGCCCAGGTAGATGTGGCCGAGGAACATGCACATCATGAGCACCGTGGCCACGGCATGCACCATGTGCGCGACCTGCATGGTGGCGCGCTCATAGACCAGGCCGGGCAGCAGCTTGTCGAGCACAAAGCCCGAGGACACGACCACGATGCCGAGGAAGAACACGCCGCCCCAGAAGATGAGTTTTTCGCCCGCGTTGAAACGGTTCGAAGGCGGCTCGTCGCCCTTGATCAGCCCGCCGCCCTTGGCCAGCCAGCGAAGGTCGCCTTTCTGCGGCCAGTTGTCGCGCAGGAAAGTGAAAAACACGATCACCAGCGACACCGCGAACAGCGGGCCGGCGAAGTTGTGCATGGTTTTGAGCGTCCAGGTCAGCCAGCCGAAGAGCGCGCCGCCTATGACAGGCAACAGGAAGAACTTGCCGAAGGCCATCACCAGGCCGGAAATGGCCAGGATGGAGAACGCGATCGCGTTGGACCAGTGCGCCGCGCGCTCGAAAGGCGTGAAGCGCTCTATCTTGCGGCCGGTGTCGGCGCCATGGGTTTTGATCGAGCCCTTGCTGAAGTAAAAAATCGCGATCGCCAGCAGCACGATCAGGAACAGCGAACCGCCGTAGGGAATGATCCAGTGGTTGCGCACCTGGCGCCAGGCCTCGCCGGCGTTGGTCAGGCGCGAGCCGGGGTATTGCACAAAGGGCTGGATCAGGTTGCCGGCTTCGGGCGCCTCGCTTTTGGGCAGGCTGCTGTAGCCGGTGACGCCCTCGCCCACCTGGCGCCATAGGGGCGCGTTGTTGCCGGGCTGCACCTTGGCGCGTTCGCCGTTGGATTGCTTCGCGTAGTTGGGGTCGGCGCTGGCGTCGGGCTTGACCTCAAAAATATTCTGGCCCTGGATGCCGCCCGCTGCGGCCGGTGCGGGCGCGGCGACACCAGGGGACTGGGGCGCGGCTGCCGGCGCAGGGGACTGCGCGGCCGCCAGCCCGACAAGGCCGGCTGCCAGCAGAAAAAGAACGGGTCGGGCAAACAACATAAGGCCTCCGGTCGCTATTTCGACGTACCCGTCCTGGTGTATTCGTTCTGGCTGTTCTGCGCGCGGGCCTTGAGGCCCTGCTCCCAGCTGGTCTTGTCGCCCTTGGTCCAGCCGGGCGCCGCGAAGGCGTTGTCGGTGCCCTGGAAAGCCGCGCCGTCGTTTCGCGCGGCGCCCAGGGTCTGCGGTTTTTCGCCGCAGCCGGTCAGCGCGGCCGCCAGGCAAACCAGCATCGCGAGGCGCTTCATGATTTGGCTCCCGCGGGCGGCTGGCCYGCYTGTTTCGATCCGTAGGCTGTSCCCCAGCCCCAGACTTCGGCGCCCTTGCCGCGCTGCACCACGCGGTTGCGGAAGATRTCGGCSACCACGTCGCCGTCGCCGGCCAGCAGGGCTTTGGTGGAACACATCTCGGCGCAGGCCGGCAGCTTGCCTTCGGCCAGGCGGTTGCGGCCGTATTTCTCAAACTCGGCCTGGCTGCCGTTGACCTCGGGGCCGCCGGCGCAGAAGGTGCACTTGTCCATCTTGCCGCGCACGCCGAAAGTGCCGGCCGCCGGGAACTGCGGCGCGCCGAAGGGGCAGGCATAGGAGCAGTAGCCGCAGCCTATGCAGATGTCTTTGTCATGCAGCACCACGCCCTCGTCGGTGCGGTAAAAGCAGTTGACGGGGCAGACGGCCATACATGGCGCGTCGCTGCAGTGCATGCAGGCCACCGAAATGGATTTCTCGCCGGGAACGCCGTCATTGAGTGTCACCACGCGGCGCCGGTTAACGCCCCAGGGGACTTCGTTCTCGTTCTTGCAGGCGGTGACGCAGCCGTTGCATTCGATGCAGCGCTCGGCGTCACAGACAAATTTCATTCTTGCCATGTCTTGCTCCTCTTATGCCGCACGTTCGATATTGCAGACGGTTGTTTTGGTTTCCTGCATCATCGTGACGCTGTCATAACCATAGGTTGTCGCGGTGTTCACGGCCTCGCCGCGCACCACCGGTGCCGCGCCGTTGGGGTAGTAGGCCAGCATGTCGGCACCCTGCCAGCGGCCCGAGAAGTGGAAGGGCATCCATACCGTGTCAGGGCCGACGCGCTCGGTCACCATGGCCTGCACGTTGAGGCGCGCACCCGTCGGGCTGGCCAGCCAGACGCGCTCGCCGTTGCGTATGCCGCGATCGGAAGCGGTCTTGGGATTGATCTCCACAAAGGCCTCCTGCTGCAACTCGGCCAGCCAGGGGTTGGACCGGGTTTCTTCCCCGCCGCCTTCGTATTCGACCAGGCGGCCCGAGGTCAGGACCAGCGGGAATTTCTCATGCACCTTGTCGGCGATGTTTTTCTGCTGGATGGTCTTGTACAGCGTGGGCATGCGCCAGAAGGCTTTCTTGTCGTCATGCGTCGGGTACTTGGCCTGCAGGTCGGCACGGTTGCCGTACAGCGGCTCGCGGTGCTGCGGAATCGCGTCGGGAAAGTTCCAGACCACCGCGCGCGCCTTGGCGTTGCCGAAGGGATGGCAGCCGTGGAGCTTCATGGTGACGCGGATGATGCCGCCGGAAGCATCGGTCTTCCAGTTCTTGCCCTCAGCCGCGGTTTTTTCAGCATCGGTCAGGTCGTCCCACCAGCCGAGTTTTTTGAGCAGCAGGTGGTCGAATTCGGGGTAGCCGGTGGTGATCTCGGCGCCCTRGGAATACGAGCCGTCTTCGGCCAGCAGGTTGACGCCATCCTTTTCAACGCCGAAATTGGCGCGGAAGTTGCCGCCGCCGTCCATGACGTGTTTGGAGGTGTCATAAAGATTGGGCGAGCCTGGATGCTTGAGCTCCGGGTTGCCCCAGCAAGGCCACGGCAGGCCGAAGTAGTCGCCCGTGGTGTCGTAGCCGGTGACCTTGTCCTTGCCGCCTTTGGACTTGAGTGTCTTGACGTCGAACAGGTGCATATTGCGCATGTGCGCCTGCAGGCGCTCGGGGCTCTGCCCGGTGTAGCCAATGGTCCAGACGCACTTGTTGATCTCACGCAGGATGTCGTCCGGCACGGGCTCGTCCATGCCCTTGACCTTCTGCATCTTGTAGTTCTTCGACAGCTCCTTGGCGAAGCCGAGCTTTTCGGCGAACTGGTGCATGATCATGTGGTCGCTGCGGCTTTCCCACAACGGCTCTATGACTTTTTCGCGCCATTGCAGCGAGCGGTTGGAGGCGGTCACCGAGCCGCTGGTTTCAAACTGGGTCGCGGCCGGCAGCAGATAGACCGCGCGTTTGGGGTTCTGGTCTTCGGCCTTGCCGGGCATGGCGGCCATGGCGGCGGTGGCAGAAGGGTAAGGGTCCACCACGACCAGCAGGTCCAGCTTGTCCATGGCGCGCTTCATTTCCAGGCCGCGCGTCTGCGAGTTGGGCGCATGGCCCCAGAAGAACACGCCGCGCAGGTTGGAATCCTGGTCTATCAGCTCGTTTTTCTCGAGCACACCGTCAATCCAGCGCGAGACCGTGATGCCGGGCTTGCCCATCATCGCGGCGGAGGCGTAGCGGCCCTTGATCCAGTCGAAGTCGACGCCCCAGGTCTTGGCGAAATGTTTCCACGAACCTTCGGCCAGGCCGTAGTAGCCGGGCAGCGAATCGGGATTGGGGCCGACGTCGGTCGCGCCCTGCACGTTGTCGTGGCCGCGGAAAATATTCGCGCCGCCGCCGGACTTGCCGATATTGCCCAGCGCCAGTTGCAGGATGCAGGAGGCACGCACGATGGCGTTGCCCGTGGTGTGCTGCGTCTGGCCCATGCACCAGACAATCGTGCTGGGACGGTTCTGGCTCATCATGGTGGCCACCTTGAGCGTGGTGGCTTCGTCCACGCCGCAGGCTTCGAGCACCTTGTCGGGCGTCCACTTGGCCATCACGTCGGCCTTGACCTTGTCCATGCCGTAGACACGGTCGTTGATGTATTTCTTKTCTTCCCAGCCGTTCTTGAAGATGTGGTACAGCACGCCGAAGAGGAAGGGAATGTCGGAGCCCGAGCGTATGCGCACATACTCGTCGGCCTTGGCCGCCGTGCGCGTGAAGCGCGGGTCCACCACGATCAGCTTGCAGCCGGTTTCCTTGGAATGCAGCATGTGCAACATGCTGACCGGGTGGGCTTCGGCGGCATTGGAGCCTATGTACAACGCGCACTTGCTGTTCTGCATGTCGTTGTAGGAATTGGTCATGGCGCCGTAGCCCCAGGTATTGGCAACGCCGGCCACCGTGGTCGAGTGGCAGATGCGGGCCTGGTGGTCGCAGTTGTTGCTGCCCCAGAAGCTCACGAACTTGCGCAGCAGGTAGGACTGCTCGTTGCTGTGCTTTGAGGAGCCCACCCAGTACACCGAATCGGGACCGCTGTCCTTGCGCAACTCGAGCAGCTTGGCACTGATTTCATTGAGGGCCGTGTCCCAGCTGATGCGCTCGTACTTGCCGTTGACCAGCTTCATCGGGTAGCGCAGGCGGTACTCGCCGTGGCCGTGCTCACGCAGCGCGGCACCCTTGGCGCAATGCGCGCCGAGGTTGATGGGCGAATCGAACACCGGCTCCTGGCGCACCCAGATGCCGTTTTCCACCACGGCGTCGACCGCGCAGCCGACCGAGCAGTGGCTGCACACCGTGCGCTTGACTTCGATCTTGCCGGTCCCGTCGGCCGCGGCGCCGGGCGCGGCGGCCTCGGCTTTTTTGACCAGCGTCAGCTGCGTCGCGGCCAGGCCCACGCCGACGCCCAGGCCGGAGCGGCGCAGGAAGGCGCGGCGGTCCATGGTGGGCAAGGCATTCGACAGGCCCCGCGACAGGCTCTGCACAAAACGCGCGGAACCGGCGCGGTGCGCGGGATGGACTTCGGAGGATTTTTTCGTGAGCAGCATGAAGCTCTCCGTGGAAAAGTGAAACCGGGGGGCGGGGCGCGAAGCGGGCGAACGAGCGGCTAGACGCGGGTGGTCTTG
>NZ_JBFUBY010000142.1:0-10541 GCF_056405515.1 Polaromonas sp. P1_G2 | reverse complement strand
CCCCCCGAGGGGGCCGCTGCGCCTGCGGCCTGGCAAAGCCAGTTCCGCGGCCCCGGCTGGAATTAAGAGCTCTTCACCAACGAGCTGGCATAGAGGCAAATCGCGGCGGCGGCGGCGACGTTGAGCGACTCCTCGCCGCCGGGCTGGTCTATGCGGACTTTGAGGGCTGCCCTGGCCATCAGGTCGTCGCCTACGCCCTGCCCTTCGTGACCCATGGCCCAGGCGCAGGGCATGGGCAGCTTTTGCTGGTGCAAAAAGTCGCCGTGGTGCGAGCTGGTGACGACGATGGGGACCGTCAACGCGGCCAGCGCCTCGGACTCCAGGCCTTCCACCAGTTGCAGGGCAAAGTGGGCGCCCATGCCGGCGCGCAAGACCTTGGGCGACCAGAGCGCCGCCGTGCCTTTGAGGGCGATGACCTGGCCGAAACCAAAGGCCGCGGCGCTGCGCAGGATGGAGCCGACGTTGCCGGCGTCCTGCACCCTGTCCAGGATCACCGAGGCCGCAGCAGGCTGCAGGCCGGTGGCGGCCGGCAAATCGAGCACAAAGCCCATGCGCGCGGGCGACTCCAGGCCGCTGATCTCGGGCAGCAAGGCGTCGGGGATGACGATGCTTTTGGGCGCAGCACGCGTCCATTCCGCGGGGGCGACCGGCCAATAGGATTCCGAAAAAACAGCCAGGGCAGGTTTGAGTCCCCGCGCCAGCGCCGCGCGGCACAGGTGATCGCCTTCCAGCCAGACGCGGCCCTGCTTGCGGTAGGCCGTGCTGTCCTGGGACAGCCTGCGCAAATCCTTGATCAGCGGGTTGTCGCGTGAGGTGACGTGGGTGACTTCGGCGGCAGGCCCGGAAGAGGAAGAAGAACCCTGGCTCACCGGAGGACCTCGGCCACCGGCGCGAAGGACCTGCGGTGCTGCGGGCAGGCGCCGTGCTCGCGCAGCGCGGCCAGGTGCTCGGCCGTGCCGTAGCCTTTGTGGTCGGCAAAGCCGTATTGGGGATATTCCAGGTGGAACTCGGCGCACCATCGGTCGCGGTGCACCTTGGCCAGGATGGAGGCCGCCGAGATGGCGGGCACCAGTGCGTCGCCGCCCACAATGGCTTCCGAAAGGATCACCAGCGTGGGCAGGCGGTTGCCGTCGACCAGCACCTTGTTGGGCTTGAGACGCAGGCCCTCCACCGCGCGCTTCATGGCCAGCATGGTGGCCTGCAGGATGTTGAGGCTGTCAATCTCTTCGACACTGGCCTGCGCRATCGAGCAGCACAGGGCCTTGGCACGGATTTCGTCGTAGAGCTTTTCGCGGCGCAGGGCCGTGAGCTTCTTGGAGTCGGCCAGTCCTTGGATCGGGTTCAATTCGTCAAGGATGACGGCGGCGGCCACCACCGGGCCCATCAAGGGGCCGCGCCCTGCCTCGTCAACGCCGGCCACCAGCCCGGGAATGTCCCAGGACAGCGCGGTTTGCTCAGCTTTCAAGAATTTGCTGGATCGCATCGGTCGCTAATGTTGAAGTATCCCGCCGCAGTTCGGTATGCAGCGCGGCGAATCGTTGTTCCACAGCCGCTATTTTGTCAGGTGCCGAGGATTTTGCCTCCACCCATTGCAGGACCGCCCCGGCCAGCGCCTCGGGCGTGGCCTGGTCCTGCAGCAGCTCGGGCACGACAAAGTCGCGGCACAGGATGTTGGGCAGGCCCACCCAGGGCTGCAGCTTTTTGCGCCGCATGATCTGCCAGGACAGCCAGTTCATGTTGTAGGCGATCACCATGGGCCGCTTGTACAGCGCGGCTTCCAGGGTGGCGGTACCGCTGGCGATCAGGGTGACAYCACACGCGGCCAGGGCGGCGTGCGACTGGCCCTCAAGGATTTGCAGATGGGCCCGCATGCCAGTTTCGTCGGCGATGTGTTCGATCGTGGCTTTCAGGGCCGGGATGGCGGGCACGACGAACTGGATTGCGGGCTGCGACCTACGGATCAGGGCCGCAGCAGCGAAAAACCGCTGCGCCAGGTATTGGATTTCCGACTTCCGGCTGCCCGGCAGGATAGCGACCACGGTGCTGTCGTCCCGCAGCCCCAGCGCGCGCCGTGCGGCGGCGCGGTCGGGCTGCAGCGGAATGACACTGGCCAGCGGATGCCCGACATAGGTCGCGGCAATGCCGTGGGCGGCCAGCAAGGCCGGCTCGAACGGAAAAATGCACAGCACGTGGTCCACGCTGCGCCGTATTTTTTCAACGCGGTCGGCGCGCCAGGCCCAGATCGACGGACTGACAAAGTGCACGGTCTTGATGCCCTGCCCTTTCAAGGCGGCCTCGAGGTCCAGGTTGAAGTCGGGCGCATCCACGCCGACGAAAACATCGGGGCGCTGCGCCAGCAGGCGTTGTTTGAGTTGTTCGCGGATGCCGACGATCTCGCGGTAGTGGCGCAGCACCTCAACGTAGCCGCGCACGGCGAGCTTCTCGCTGGGCCACCAGGGCTCAAAACCGCGTTTGGCCATCTGCGGGCCGCCTATGCCGCTGGAGGCCAAAGCCGGCCAGCGGGCCTTGAGGCCGTCGAGCAGCAAACCCGCCAGCAGGTCGCCGGAGGTTTCCCCCGCGACCATGGCCACCTTGGGTGCGCGGCCGGCCGGCAGTGTTGCGGCGAGGCCGCCAGCCTCTCCACGGGCTGGCAGAGGGCTGGTCTCGAGAGACATGGCCTTACCGGACGATGCCGCGTTGCGGCGAGGTTTGCGCCAGGAAGGAGAGCATCATCTCCACGTCGGGCGCCGATTCCGGGTGTTTCGCGGTCAGTTCGGCAATGCGCGCGCGGGCCTGGTCGAGCGTGAGGTCGTCGCGGTACAGCGCCTTGTGCATGGCCTTGATGGCGGAAATACGATCGGGTGAAAAACCCCGACGCCGCAGCCCTTCGAAGTTCATGGACCGCGCCTCGGCCGGCTGGCCCTGTGCCATGACAAAAGGCGGCAAATCGGCGAACAGCAGCGAGCACATGGCGGTAAAGCTGTGGGCGCCGATTTTCACGAACTGGTGCGCGACGGTAAAACCGCCCAGGATCACCCAGTCGCCCACGTGCACATGCCCGCCCAGCTGGGTGTTGTTGGCAAAAATCGTGTTGTTGCCCACGACGCAGTCATGCGCCAGGTGCACATAGGCCATGAGCCAGTTGTCGTCGCCCACGCGCGTCACGCCCGTGTCGCCGGGCGAGCCGATGTTGAAGGTGCAGAACTCGCGAATGGTGTTGCGGTCGCCGATGACCAGCTCGCAAGGCTCACCCGCGTACTTTTTGTCCTGCGGGATGGCACCCAGCGAATTGAACTGGAAGATCCGGTTGTCGCGGCCTATGGTGGTGTGGCCTTCGATCACGCAGTGCGCGCCTATGGTCGTGCCCGCGCCGACTTTCACGTGGGGGCCGATGACGGTGTAGGGCCCGACGCTCACCGATTCGTGGAGTTGGGCTTGCGGGTCCACAAGGGCCGTGGCATGGACGCCCGGCGCGTTAGGGGATGCTGTCATGTCGCGCTCGCCTGGATGGTTGCGGCCCGGGTCACGCTATGGTGCGCATGGTGCACATCAGTTCGGCCTCGCAGGCAATGGTGTCGCCGACACGGGTCACGCCCTTGAATTTGAAAATGCCGGCCTTCATGCGGTCCAGCGTGACATCCATGATCAGCTGGTCGCCGGGCTCGACCGGGCGCTTGAAGCGCGCCCCGTCTATGCCGGCGAAGTAATAAACCGTCTTGTCGTCGGGCGTCACGCCCAATGTCTCAAAGGCCAGCAAGGCGGCGGCCTGCGCCATGGCTTCAAGCATCAGCACGCCGGGCATGACTGGGTGGTGAGGGAAGTGCCCCATGAAGAAAGGCTCGTTGATCGTGACGTTCTTGAGCGCCTTGATGCTTTTGCCTTTTTCGATTTCGAGTACGCGGTCCACCAGCAGGATGGGATAGCGATGCGGAAGCTGCTTGAGAATTTGGTGGATATCCATCATGATTTTTCTTCAATGTGTCCTGAGTTCAGAATGGCTTTTTCAGCCAGCCGCAGGCGCTCGCGCAGCGTGTGGAGCTGTTTGAGCGTGGCGGCATTTTTTTCCCAGACGGCATTGTCGTCGATGGGGAAGAGCCCGGTGTAATTTCCGGGCTTGAGGATGGACCRTGTCACGACGGATGCCGCGGAGACATGCACGTGGTCGGCCAGGCTCAGGTGGCCCAGCACGATGGCGCCGCCGCCCACAGTGCAGTGGGCGCCTATGGTGGCGCTGCCCGCGACGCCGGCGCAACCGGCCATGGCGGTGTGCTTGCCCACCCGCACGTTGTGGCCGATCTGGACCAGGTTGTCGAGTTTGACACCGTCTTCGAGCACCGTGTCCTGCAAGGCGCCGCGGTCTATGCAGGTATTGGCGCCTATCTCCACGTCGTCGCCGATCAGCACACCGCCCAGTTGCTCGATCTTGACCCACTGGCCCTGGTGCAACGCGAAGCCGAAGCCGTCGGCGCCTATCACCGCCCCCGGATGCACAATGCAGCGCGCTCCGATACGGCAGCCGTCCGCCACGGTGACGCGCGCCGACAGGCGGGTATCCGCCCCGACCTGAGCATGCCGCCCAACGACGCAATGCTCGGCAATGCGCGCACCCACACCGACGACGGCGCCCTCCCCTATGCAGGCGAAGGCCCCCACCGATACCCCACGCGCCAACGTGGCCGTAGGATCGATAAAGGCACTGGGGTGGATCTGCGGCACGGACGGGGGGGCATGCCGCTGCTTCCAGAGCTGGGTCACCAGCGCGAAGGCGTGGTAGGGGTCGTCCACCACGATGCAGGCGCCCCGGCTGAGGGCGGCTTGCCGCGCGGCGGGCGCCACGATGACACAGGCCGCGGCCGACCGCGCCAGCTGGGCCAGGTATTTGGGATGGCTGAGGAAGCTCAGGTCGTGGGGGCCGGCGGCCTCCAGGGTGGAGAGCCGCTCAATCTGCAGGCCGGGATCGCCGATCAATTCGGCATTGACACCGGCGAGGAACTGGGCGATATCGGCAAGACGGAGTGTCACACTGCGCCTGCCGTTTTGGCGATGGTGATCGTGGTGAACACCCCCGCGATCAACGGGCGGCGTTCAGCGCCTTGATCACTTTGTCGGTGATGTCGTGTTTCGGGTTGACGTACACCGACTCCTGAAGGATCAGGTCATATTTTTCGGTTTCAGCCAGGGTTTTCACGACCTTGTTGGCGCGCTCAATCACTTGCTGGAGCTCTTCGTTCTTGCGGGTATTGAGGTCTTCCTGGAATTCGCGGCGCTTGCGCTGGAAATCCCGGTCCTGGTCCACCAGTTGTTTTTGCCGCGTGTTGCGCTGGCTTTCGGCCAAAGTGGGAGCCTCGCGCTCGAACTTGTCGGACAGCGTCTTGAGCTGCGTTGCGAGGTCGTTCAGCTCTTTCTCACGCTTGCTGAATTCCTGCTCGAGCTTGGTCTGGGCGGCTTTGGCGGAATTGGCTTCGCGGAAAATCCGGTCCAGATTGACGACACCAACCTTGAACTCCTGTGCRCTTGCCGAGAAACCCGCCAACGCGACAACAAGGCCGAGGAAAATTTTGTTTGAAAGATGCTTCATTAGAAAGATGTACCAATTTGGAATTGCAACCGCTCTATTCTATCGCCTGGCTTTTTACGCAGCGGCGTCGCGATGGCGATGCGCAAAGGCCCCAACGGGGAAATCCAGCTGATGCCGATACCGGTGGAGATACGCAGGTCATTCAGCTTGTATTGTTCTTTTTCCCCGAACACATTGCCGGCATCGACAAAACCGTACAAACGCAGGGTCCTGTCATTACCCGCGCCGGGGAACGGCGCGATCACTTCGGCATTCAGGGTCAGTTTTTTCGGTCCGCCAATGGCCAGGTCGGAGGCATCGCGCGGGCCCAATGAGCCCTGCTCGAAGCCACGTACCGATCCCAGGCCGCCCGAATAGTAATTCTTGAACAGCGGATACGGCTGGCCGTTCAGGCCCTTGCCCCAGCCAAATTCGCCGTTCAGCGCGACGGTGAACTGCTTGTTCAGCGGAATGTACTGCTGGATCTGGTAATTGGCGCGCACGAACTTGATGTCGCCCGCGACACCCCAGTCGCCGTACACGCGCTGATAACGACCGGTGGTGGGAACCAGGGAGCTATCCCGGCTGTCGCGCGACCATCCCACCGTCAGGGGGATGGAGTCACTTTTGTAACCAAACTGATTGGCATAGGTCTGGTAGCTGGCCGGCAGGTTGGTGCCGGGGACAATGGTCAGCTGCTCGTAGCCGCTGCCGAAATAGACGGTGTCGTTCTCGGTGAACGGCACCCCGAAACGGATGYTCGCGCCGCGGGTTTTCAGGCTGTAATCACCGCCCTGTCCGGAAAGCGGTTTGGAGGTGCGGTCGTAAACGTCGATCGTGCGCGAAATACCATCAGCCGTGAAATAAGGATCGATGGTGCTCAGCACCAATTGGCGATTGGACTTGCTGGTGTTGAGCTCAATCCCCAGGTAGTTGCCCGAGCCGAACACGTTTTCCTGCTTGATGCCGAACAGCAGGGACACGCTGTCCGCGCTGGAGTAACCGGCACCGAGCTGCAGATTGCCGGTGGGCTTTTCCACCACGGTCATGGTCACATCGACCTGGTCGCTGGTGCCGGGCACCTCTTGGGTGTCGATGTTCACTTCGTTGAAGTATCCCAGGCGGTCCACACGGTCGCGCGAAAGGCGAATCTTGTCACCGTCATACCAGGACGACTCGAACTGGCGGAACTCGCGGCGCACGACCTCGTCGCGCGTGCGGTTGTTGCCGGCAACGTTCACACGCCGCACATAGGCACGGCGGGAAGGATCCGCCTGGATCACAAAGGCCACGCGGTTATTGCTGCGGTCGATCTCGGGCACTGCCTCGACGCGCGCAAATGCGAATCCGAAAGTGCCGAAGTAGTCGGTGAAGGCCTTGGTGGTTTCAGCCACCTGGTCGGCGTTGTAGGGCTCGCCGGGTTCAATCTTCACCAGGGTCTTGAACTCTTCTTCCTTGTTGAGGTAGTTACCTTCCAGCTTGACGCCCGACACCACAAAGCGCTCACCTTCGCTCACATTGACGGTGATGGCGATGCTTTGCTTGTCCGGGGAAATCGCGACCTGGGTCGACTCGACCTTGAACTCCAGGTAGCCGCGCGACAGGTAGTAGGAGCGCAGCGTTTCGATGTCGGCATTGAGCTTGGTGCGCGAGTAGCGGTCGGAYTTGGTGTACCAGCTGAGCCAGCCCCCCGTGTCCAGGTCGAACAGGCCCAGCAGCGTGGATTCGCTGAACGCCTTGTTGCCCGTGACGTGAATTTCCTTGATCTTGGCCACGTCGCCCTCGACGACGCTGAACGTCAGGTTGACGCGGTTGCGTTCAATCGGCGTGACGGTGGTGATGACCTCGACGCCGTACAGGCTTTTGTTGATGTATTGGCGCTTGAGCTCCTGCTCGGCCTTGTCGGCAAGCGCCTTGTCAAAAGGCTGGCCGTCGGCGATGCCGGCTTCACGCAGGGCCTTCTTCAGCACTTCCTTGTCGAATTCCTTGGTACCGACGAAGTCCACGTCGGCCACGGTGGGGCGTTCTTCAACGATCACCACCAGCACGTCACCGCTGACCTCCAGCCTCACGTCCTTGAACAGCCCCAGGCCGAACAGTGCGCGGATGGCGGTCGAACCCTTGTCGTCGTTGTAGGTCTCGCCGACACGAAAGGGAAGCGACGCGAAAATGGTCCCGGGCTCCACGCGCTGCAAACCTTCAACCCGAATGTCGCGCACCGTGAAAGGGTCCACCGCCCAGGCGGTGCTGGCTGCAAAAAGACCGGCGGCGATGGCGCAGACTGCGCGAACTTTGAAGCGATTTACTTGTTTTTGCATGAAATGTATGGAATTAGCCCAAGAGCCGGGTGACATCGTTAAACAGGGCAACGCACATCATGCCCAGCAGGATCGCAACGCCACCGCGCTGCAACCGGTCCATCCAGGCGTCAGACACGCCTCGGCCAGTGATCCCCTCCCAAAGATAATACATCAGGTGCCCCCCATCCAGAACCGGCAGCGGGAGTAAATTCAGGACGCCCAGGCTCACGCTGACCAGGGCCAGGAAGGTCAGGTAATAGCTCAATCCGAGGCTGGCCGATTTGCCCGCGTAGTCGGCGATCGTGAGCGGCCCGCTGAGATTTTTGAGGGAAGCCTGGCCGGTCAGCATTTTCCCCATCAAGCGCAGCGTGAGGGTGGACACCTGCCAGGTGCGCACGGCGCCTTGCCACAAACCATCGACAAAGCCGTAGCGCACCGTCACGAGCTCCGCGGGCGCGCCCACATAGGCGTCAATCCGGGGCACCATGGTCCCGTTGACAGGCTTGAGTTCAGGGGTGACCTGCAGTGACAGGGGCTGGTCGGCCCGCATGATCTGCCAGCTTTGGGGCACAGCGGCCGAGGTGCGTATGAGTTCGCGCAAATGCGGCCCATCCATGACGGCGGTGTCACCGACGCGCAGCACCACGTCGCCGGAACGCAGGCCGGATTTTTCGGCCGCGCCGCCGGCCATGACGTCCCCAATCTCGGGCCGAGTCCACGGTCCCAGGATGCCGATCCTGCGGAACAGCTGGGCGTCGGCTTCGGGAGCACCCAGCGTGCTGAGCGGCAGCCGCACCGTCCGGCCCGCGCTTGCGCCATCGCCGCCCATCACCAGCGTGAGGTCACGGCCGTCCAGGGCGCCTTGAGTCAGGCGCCAGCGCAGATCCTCAAAGGAGCGGATCTCCTGGGGTTCATCGCCGTCCAAGGCCGCCTGCGCCACCAACTCCTGGCCGCGCAGCCCTGCTTTTTCCGCGAGCGAGCCGGCCACTGGGGTGGCCAGGACGGCCTTGGGCTCCTGCAGGCCGCTCCAGTTGAGGATGGCGTACAGCAGCACGGCCAGCAGCAGGTTGGCCGCCGGGCCGGCCGCGACCACGGCAGCCCGGGACTTGAGCGGCTGGGTATTGAAGGCCAGGTGGCGTTCGGCCGGGTCGACAGGCGCCTCGCGCTCGTCCAGCATCTTCACGTAGCCGCCCAGGGGCAGCATGCCGATGGAAAACTCCGTGGCCTTGTTTTTGAGTTTCCAGCTGTAGATCGGCTTGCCGAAACCGATGGAGAACTTCAGGACCTTGATGCCACAAGCCACGGCCACGCGGTAGTGGCCGTACTCGTGCACGGCAATCAGGATGCCCAGCGTCACGATGAAGGAAATCAAGGTCAACATGTCAAAGCTCCAGTTGTCCGGCGATTTGAAGGGCGACGCGGCGGGCCTGCCCATCCAGACCGAGCAGGCCTTCAACATCACTTACCTCTGAGGGCGCCAGCGCCTCCAAAGTTGCGTGATTTACATGGTGAATATGGTCAAAACGGATGCGTTTTTCAAGAAAGGCGGCAACTGCCACCTCRTTGGCGGCATTGAGCACGGCGGTGCTGCCGACGGGCCCGTTGAGCACCTCCCAGGCCAGCGGCAAGCCGGGAAAGCGTTCATCGTCCGGGACTTCAAAGGTCATGGTGGCCAGCGACCTGAAATCCAGGGCCTTGGCTCCCGACACCACCCGGTCGGGCCAGGCCAGGCCGTAGGCGATGGGAACGCGCATGTCGGGCGTTCCGAGCTGCGCCACCACCGAGGTGTCGCGGTACTGCACCATGGAATGGATGATGCTCTGGGGGTGGATCACCACCTCGATCTGTTCCGGCGTCAGGCCGAACAGGTATTTGGCCTCGATGACCTCCAGGGCCTTGTTCATCATGGTGGCCGAGTCGACCGAGATTTTCCGGCCCATCACCCAGTTCGGGTGGGCGCAGGCTTCGTCGGGCGTGACGTGGCGCAGGCTGGCGGCGTCCCGGGTGCGAAAGGGCCCGCCGGACGCGGTCAGGATGATTTTTTCGACCCGGTCGCCCCAGGTCGCGGCGTCCTCGGGCAGGGACTGGAAGATGGCTGAGTGTTCGCTGTCTATAGGCAGCAGCTTGGCACCGCCGGTGCGTACCGCCTGCATGAAGACCTCACCGCCCACCACCAGCGCTTCCTTGTTGGCCAGCAGCAGGCGCTTGCCCGCGCGGGCCGCCGCCATGCAGGGCGCAAGGCCGGCCGCGCCCACAATGGCCGCCATGACGGTGTCCACCGACTCGTGCGAGGCGATCATTTCGAGCGCATCGGGCGCCCACAGCACCTGCACAGGGAGCTGGTGGGCCTTGACCTTGTCCGCCAGCAGGCGGGCATGCGGCTCGCTCGCCATCACGGCGTAGCGCGGCTTGAACTGGACGCATTGCGCCAGCATCAGGTCGGTCTGGGTTGCCGCGCTGAGCGCGAACACGTCAAAACGGCCGGGATGGCGCGCARTCACGTCCAGCGTGTTGACGCCTATGGACCCCGTGGAGCCCAGAACGGTGATGCGCTGCTTGCTGAAGGGCATGATGGGCCTAGAGGGAGACCAGCATCATCGCCAGGGGCAGCGTGGGCAGCAGCGCATCGACACGGTCCAGCACACCGCCGTGGCCGGGCAACAGGCCGCTGGAGTCCTTGACAC
>NZ_JBFUBY010000141.1:0-10572 GCF_056405515.1 Polaromonas sp. P1_G2 | reverse complement strand
GATCAGGGATCGCGCTTGTTTGAGCGAAGCGAGTTTGCGCGAGACCCCGCCGTAGTCGAGCACCGCAGGTTGCCCGTAGCGAAGCGTAGGGACCCAGACTGCGGGTCGCCTTTTCTTTGGTGACTTTCTTTTGGCGAAGCAAAAGAAAGTTACTTGCCGCCGGGCAACCCCGGCCAGCCGCCCTCAGCAGAGACCGCCCAGCTGGATAGCAAAAAGAGGCTTTCACGCAAGAACCTCTTTCTTGCGCCCAAACCTCCGCCCCAACCGATCAAACCCAAGATAAATAACCGGCGTCGTAAACAGCGTCAACATCTGGCTGACAATCAAGCCGCCAAAAATCGACAACCCCAGCGGCTGCCGCAATTCAGCCCCCTCACCAAACCCCATCATCAAGGGCACAGCGGCGAACAGCGCCGCCAGCGTCGTCATGAGGATAGGCCGGAAGCGCAGCAGGGCCGCCTGATGGATGGCCTCTTGCGGAGACTTGCCTTCGTTGCGTTCGGCGTCGATGGCGAAGTCGATCATCATGATGGCGTTTTTCTTCACGATGCCTATCAGCAGGATGATGCCGATGATGCCGATCACCCCGAGGTCGGAGCCGCTGATCATCAGCGCGAGCAGCGCACCCACGCCGGCCGAGGGCAGGGTGGAGAGAATCGTTAGCGGGTGGATGTAGCTTTCGTACAGCACGCCGAGCACGATGTAGACGCAGATCACGGCGGCCAGGATCAGCCACAGCTGGTTGGACAGCGAGGCCTGGTAGGCGCCGGCGGCGCCCAGGAAGTTCAGGGTCACGCTGCCGGGCAGGGCGATGTCTTTGGCGGCCTGGCGGATTTCGTCGACRGCACGGCCCAGCGACATGCCGGGTGCAGTGTCGAAGCCCAGCGTCGTGGCCGGGTACTGGGCAACGCGGGTTATCTGCAGCGGCGCGGGCTGCTCGCGGATGCTGGCAATGGCTGAGAGCGGCGTGGTGCTGCCGGAGCCGGTTTTCAGCTGCAGCGCGCCCAGCGACGCCGGCGTGGCGAGCGGGTCGGGCATGGCCTCGAGGATCACGCGGTACTGGTTGGTCTCGGTGAAGATGGTGGAGACGATGCGCTGGCCGAAGGCGCTGTAGAGCGCGTCGTCGATCGAGGACGTGGTGACCGACAGCCGCGAGGCGGTGTCGCGATCGACGTTGATATACGCCGATGCGCCGCTGGAGCCGGCGTCGGAGGCGACGTTGCGCACGCCGGGCAGCTGCCGCATGCGCTCGGCGAGCTTGTTGGCCCAGAGCACCACGGTGGCGTTGTCCGAGCCTTCGAGCGAGACGCGGAACTGCGTGGGGCCGGTTTCGGCGTCGATGGTCAAATCTTGCGTCGGCTGCAGGTAGAGCGTCACGCCGGCCACCTTGCCGACGCGCTCCTTGAGCCTGTCCATGGTCTCCTGCTGGCTGCCGCTGCGGCTGGACTTGAGGTTGATCAGCATGCGGCCGGTGTGCAGCATGGTGTTGTTGGCCGCGTCCACGCCGATGAAGGAGCTCAGCGTTTCGACGTCCGGGTCTTCGAGGATGGCCTTGGCGGCCGCCTGCTGCAGGCCGGCCATGCGGGCATAAGACACCGACTGCGCGGTTTCGATGCGGGCCTGCAGCTGGCCGGTGTCCTGCGTCGGGAAAAGCCCCTTGGGGATCAGCACGTACAGCAGCACCGTGAGCAGCAGCGTGGCCAGCGCCACCAGCAGCGTGAGGCCCTGGCGATTCAGCACCCAGGTCAGCCAGCGGTCGTAGTGGTGGATAACCTTGTCGAAAAAGCGCTGCATGGACTGGCCGAAGCGGCCGCCTTCGGCCTCGCCTTCGGGGTGGCGCGTGAGCCACCTGGCCGACATCATGGGCACCAGCGTGAGCGACACCACGGCGGAGATCAGGATGGTGATGGCCAGCGTGACGGCGAACTCGCGGAACAGCCGGCCCACCACGTCGCCCATGAAGAGCAGCGGGATCAGCACGGCGATCAGCGACACCGTCAGCGAGATGATGGTGAAGCCGATCTGCGTCGCACCCTTGAGGGCGGCGGCCATGGGTGCCTCGCCTTCCTCGATGTAGCGCGAGATGTTTTCGATCATCACGATGGCGTCGTCGACCACAAAGCCGGTGGCAATGGTGAGTGCCATCAGGCTCAGGTTGTTCAGGCTGTAGCCCAGCAGGTACATCGCGCCGCAGGTGCCGATCAGCGAGATCGGCACGGCCAGGCTGGCGATCACGGTGGCGCGCAGGCTGTGCAGAAACGCAAAAATCACCAGCACCACCAGCAGCACGGCCAGCACCAGTTCTATCTCGACGTGCAGCACCGAGGCGCGTATGCCGGTGGTGCGGTCGCTCAGCACGTCGACCTTGAGCGCGGTCGGCAAGCCGGCCTGCAGCTCGGGCAGGCGCGCCTTGATGGCGTCCACCGTGGCAATCACGTTGGCGCCGGGCTGGCGCTGCACGTTGAGGATGATGGCCGGCTTCAAGCCTGACCAGGCGCCGAGCTTGATGTTCTCGGCGCTGTCCACGACCTGCGCGACGTCCGACACGCGAATGGCGCCGCCGTTGCGGTAGGCAATGATGAGGCGCTGGTAGTCCGCTGCCGCCACCAGCTGGTCGTTGGAGTTGATCGAATAGGAGCGCGTGGGTCCGTCAATGCTGCCTTTGGCGCCGTTGGCATTGGCGGCGGTGATGGCGGTGCGCAGTGAATCCAGGCCCAGGCCGTAGGAGGCGAGGGCGCGCGTGTCGGCCTGTATGCGCACGGCGGGGCGCTGCCCGCCGCTCAGTGACACCAGGCCCACGCCGTTGACCTGGCTGATCTTGAGCGCCAGGCGGGTGTTGACGATGTTCTGCACTTCGGTGAGCGGCAGCGTGTCGGAGGTGATGGCCAGCGTCAGCACGGGCGCATCGGCCGGGTTGACCTTGGCATACACCGGCGGCGCGGGCAGGTCGGCGGGCAGCAGAGAGCCGCCGGCGTTGATGGCGGCCTGCACTTCCTGCTCGGCCACGTCGAGCGTGATGCCCAGACCGAACTGCAGCGTGACGATGGACACGCCGGCCGCGCTGGTGGAACTCAGGCGCTGCAGGCCCGACATCTGGCCGAACTGGCGCTCCAGCGGCGCGGTGACGGTCTGGGCCATGACCTCGGGGCTGGCGCCGGGGTACAGCGTCTGCACCTGGATGGTCGGGTAGTCGACCTGCGGCAGGGCCGACAGCGGCAAAAACTTGAAACCCACCAGGCCGGCCAGCACGATGGCCACCATCAGCAGCGAGGTGGCGACCGGTCGCAGGATAAAGGGACGTGAGGGGCTCATGCGGGGAAATCCCTGTTCGTCATTGCGCCGGCCGTTCGCCGCCCTGGCGTTTCTCCCTCATGCTGCGCCAGCGCTCCAGCGCGGCGGGGTCGCCGGCGTCGAGCGCCGCGAGGAAGCGCTGGCGGCGCTCCAGGGCCGCCGGGTCGTCCTTGACCTGGTCCAGCATGCGTTTGCGCTGCTCGGCGGTGGGGCCTTCGCTGGCGGCTGCTGTAGCCGCTGCCGGGGCAGAGGCGCCTGACGCGGGTGCGGCAGCTGCCGGTGCGGAAGACCCCGCGCCCGGTGCGGAGGCCGCGCCGCGTTGCCGCTTGCCGCCGCCGGGTCCGCGCGGGCCGCCGGCGGGCGCATCGCCGGGCAGCACGATGGACGCGCCGTCCTTGAGGCGGTCGGCGCCTTCGGTGATGACGCGCTCGCCGGCTTCCAGGCCGGAGGCGATCACGACCTTGTCGACCGTGGCCTGGCCGCGTTTGACGGGGCGCAGCGACACCGTGCGTTCCTTTTCGTTCACCACATAGACATAGTCGCCGCTGCTGCCCATGCGCAGGGCCGTCACCGGCACCACGATGGCGTTGTCGATGGTGCGCACCTGCAGGCGCACGTTGACGAACTGGCTGGGGTACAGATTGAGCTGGCTGTTGTTGAAGCGGGCCTTGGCCTTCACGGTGCCGGTGGTGATGTCGACCTGGTTGTCCAGCGAGGCGAAGCTGCCGGTGTCCAGCGTGACGGCGCGGGTCCTGTCGAGCGCGGTGACCTGCATGGCGACGCCTTTGGCGGCGTTCTGCTGCAGCTCGCCGACCTGGTCCTGCGGGATCGCGAAGACCACGTCGATGGGCGTGATCTGGGTGATCAGGGCGATGCCGTTGGCGTCGCCGTTACTCACCACATTGCCGATGTCCACGGTGCGCAGGCCGACGCGGCCGCTCACCGGCGCGACCACGCGGGTGTAACCGAGGTTGAGGCGGGCAGCGCCTTCGTTGGCCTTGTCGACAACGACCGTGCCCTCGAGCTGCTTGACCAGGGCAGCCTGGGTGTCGACCTCCTGGCGGGCGATGGAGTCCTGTTCCAGCAGGGTCTTGAAGCGCTGCAGCTGCACGCGCGCGCTGTCGAGCTGGGCCTCGTCGCGCTGGCGCTGGCCGCTGGCCTGCATCAGCGCCATTTCAAACTGGCGCGGGTCTATGGTGGCCAGCAGTTCGCCGGCCTTGACCATCTGGCCTTCCTTGAAGAGAACTTTTTCCATCACGCCCGTAACCTGCGGCCTGACCCTGACGGTGGCCTGCGGGGTGACGGTGCCCAGGGCGTCCAGGACGATGGGGATGCTGGCCCGCTCGGCGGTGGCCACGCCGACCGTGGTGGCCGGTGCGCCGCGCCTGCCGCCCATAAAACCGCCCGCGGTGGCGTCGGCGGAGGGGTGCGTGAGGTGCCAGGCCAGCCAGCCTATGCCGGCGAGGGCGACCAGGGCAATGACGCTGCCGATGATGGACGCGCGGCGGCTGATGCGTTTGCGGGTTGGAGTTTCGGCGCCGGTCTGCGGCGTGTCGGCTTTCGGGTCCATCGGCTGTCCTTGGGTGCCCGCCGCGCCCGCCGGGGAGGCGGATGCGGCATTTTTTTGTGTTGGATGCGGGTCTTGGCCGCTGTTGGTGCCAAGCCCTGGGGCCTGTTCAAACAGCGCTCAGGAATTATCACTGCAAGCCTGTGGGCGCAGGTATACGGCCCGAAAGAGGCCGGTAAACGTACGGTAAAGCGGCGCCCGGCCTACACCGCGGCGGGCATCATGTCGTGGCGGTTTTGCGGACTATTGTTTTGATAGCGCCGCGACTTCGGCGTGGCGCGGGATGCCGTCGATAGCGCCGTGCCGCGTCACGGAGAGCGCCGCCGCCGCGTTGGCCCATTGCATGGCGATGCGCAGGTCCTCGCCGCGTGCCAGCGCGGCGGCGAGCGCGCCGGTGAAGGTGTCGCCCGCGCCTATGGTGTCGCGCACGGCCATGGGGCGGCCCGGTATCGAATGCGGTGCTTGCCCCGCCTGGTAGAGGCGGCAACCGGCCGCGCCCAGCGTGACCAGCACGGCGCGGGCGCCTCGGCTGAGCAGGCGTGCGGCGGCCTGGTCGGCCGAGCCGGCATGCGCCTGGCCGGCCAGCAAATAGAGTTCACTCTCGTTGGGCGTGAGCACGTCCACCAGCGCGAGCAACTCGTCGCTGAGCGGGCGCGCGGGCGCGGGATTGAGCAGGGTCAGGGCGCCGGCCGCGCGGGCCAGGCGAAAGGCCTCAAGCGTGGCTTCGGCCGGCACTTCGCAGGAGGCCATCACGACACGGCAGCCGGCCAGCAGCCCGGTAGCGGCCTGTGCGTGGCGCGCGCCCAGGCCGGCGCCGGCGCCGGGGTAGACGGCGATGCTGTTGTCGCCGTCTTCATAGACCAGGATTTGCGCGACGCCGCTGCGCTCGCCGGCGACTTGCTCGACATGCTGGGTGGCTATGCCCTCGGTTTTCCAGAGTTCCATGCCCATGCGACCGAAGTCGTCGTCGCCGATGCGGGCGATCAGCGCCACGCGCGCACCCTGGCGCGCGGCGGCCACCGCGGCATTGCTGCCCTTGCCGCCCGGGCCGATGCTGAAATCGGAGGCCATCAGCGTCTCGCCGCGGGCAACCGGACGCGCCACCTTGGAGATCAGGTCGGCGTTCCAGCTGGCGACGCAGACAACGTCGGCGGCTTCCGAGGCCTTGGCACTCATTTACTTCGCTCCATAGCCCATGGTTTGCGGCAGCCAGAGGACGATCTGCGGAAAGCATGTCATGGCCAGCAAGAGCAGCAGCAGCATGACCAGGAAGGGCCAGCCTTCCTTCATCATCTCGCCGATGGGAATGCCGGTGAGCGCCTTGGTCACGAACAGCAGCATGCCGAAGGGCGGGTGGATCAGGCCGATCATCATGTTGAGCACCACCAGCACGCCGAAGTGCACCAGGTCCACGCCGAGCAGCTTGGCCGCGGGCAGCAGCATGGGCACAAAGACCAGCAGCAGCACCGAGACGTCGAGGAAACAGCCCAGCACCAGGAACATCACGTTCACCATCAGCAGGAAGCCGATCTGCGAGAAATGCATGCTGTCGACCCAGGTGGCCATGGCCTGGGGCACACCTTCGGCGGTGAAGGCGTAGTTGAGCATGAAGGAGCCGGCCAGGATCATGGTGATCACGGCGCTGGCGCGTGTCGATTCCATGACCACGCCCCAGAAGCTGCGCCAGGTCAGGGCCCGGAACACCAGGGCCGCGAGGATGAGCGCGTGCAGCGCGGCCACGGCGGCGGCCTCGGTCGGCGTGAAGATGCCCGAATAGATGCCGCCCAGCAGCACGATGGGCATGGACAGCGGCAGGGCGCCGCGGAAGATCAGGCCGGCCCACTCGGAGCGCGGCACGGGTTCGTCGCGCGGCATGTTGCGTTTTTTGGCGATGACGGCCACCACGCCCATCATGAGCCCGGCCATCAGGAAGCCCGGCACCACGCCGCCCAGGAACAGCGCGCCCACCGAGGCGCCGGAGACCAGCGCGTAGATCACCATCGGGATCGAGGGCGGGATGATGGGGCCCAGCGTGGCGCTGGCCACCACCACGGCGCCGGCAAAGCCGCGTGTGTATTCGGGCTTCTTGAGCATCTGGCGAATCGTGACCAGGCCGGGGCCGGCCGCGTCGGCGATGGCGCTGCCGCTCATGCCCGAGAAGATCACGCTGACCAGGATGTCGACCTGCGCCAGCCCGCCGCGCATGCGGCCCACCAGGATGCGGCAGAAGTCGAAAATGCGCTCGCTGACCGTGCCCGCGTTCATGATGTTGGCGGCGAACACAAACAGCGGTACGGCCAGCAGCACATAGCTGTTGTAGAGGCCGTTGCCGATCTGCTCGGCCACCAGGCCGACGTCCTGGCCCTTGGCCACGAGGTAGCCGATGCCGGCCGCGACCATCGAAAAACCGATGGGCATGCGCAGCAGCATGCCGCCCGCCAGTACCCCCACCAATACCCAGATACCGCTTGTCATATGCGCAACTCCGCTTCAAGACCCTTGCCACGGATCGCGTTCCAGATCGCCCAGGCCGAGCGCAGCGCCAGGGCGGCGAGCAGCAGCACAAAAGGCATGAAGACCCACTGGAAGGACATGCCCAGCACGGGCGTTCCCTCGCGGGCCATGAAATGCACGTAGTCCCAGCAACCCGGGATGCCCCAGGCCGCCAGGCCGCCGACCAGCAGGTTGCCGACGATGGCCATGGCCTGGCGCACGCGGTAAGGCATGTTGTTCCAGACCAGATCGAACACCACATGCTCGCGCTCGGGCACGACCACGGCGGCGGCCCACAGGATGACCCAGACATACAGGATCACCGCGGCCTCATCCGTCCAGGCCAAGGGCTTGTTGAAGAAAAACCGCGCCGTGATCTGGATCACGAAGACGATGAACAGGGTCAGGAAGAGTCCGCCGCCAATCACATTGGCGGCTTTCTGGGGCCAGCTTTTCATGGGAATTGTGGTGCTTGCCGCCGGACTTACTTCGTCGCGTTGATGCGCTCGAGCAGGCCCTTGGGCCAGACTTTTGCGTACTCGGAGTTCAGGTAAGTTGTCTGCACGGTTTTGCGGAAGGCGTCCACGTCGGGCGTGGTGACCTGCAGGCCTTCCTTCTTGAAGAAGTCGACCAGCTGGCCTTCTTCCTTGATGCGGTTTTCATTGTTGTAGACGGCCGCGGCCTGCGCCGCCGCTTTGACCTTGGTCTTTTGCGCCGGGTTCATGGCGTTCCAGGCCTTGTTGGAAATGGAGATGAAGATGCCGTCCACCAGGTGGCTGGTCATGACGATCTGTTTGGTCACCTCGTAGAACTTGGCGGCGCGCACCGAGGGCAGGGGGTTGTCCTGGCCGTCGATGGTGCCGGTCTTCAAGCCCAGGTAGACCTCGCCGAAAGCCAGCGGCGTGGGCGTGGCGCCCAGCGCCTCGCCAAGGAACAGCCATTCCTTGGAGCCGGGCATGCGCAGCTTCACGCCTTTGAGGTCGGCCGGCACCTTGACGTTGCGGGCTTCGCGCAGGTTGACCTGGCGCGTGCCGAGGTAGACGGTGGACAGCGGCGTGACTTCCATCTTTTCGGCCACGGTCTTGAACATTTCGGTGCCTATGGGGCCGGAAAACACCTTTTGCTGATGGTCCGGGTCGCGCACGATGTAGCCGGCGGTGAAGATCGAGAACTCGGGCACCAGCTTGGCGATGTCAAAGGCCGAGATGGAGGAGAGCTCGAGATTGCCGCGCGCCATGGCGGTGGGCTCGGTGCCCTGCTTGAACAGCGAGGCGTTCAGGTTGATCTGCACGTCGAATTCGCCGGGCGCGCTTTTTTCGAGGTTTTCCTTGAAGACCGTCCACATCTTGGCGTGCCAGTCGTCGGGCACCGCGGGCGTCGAAACGCGCAGCACCATCTTGTTCTGGGCCTGGGCCGCGGGCAGCAGCGCGCCCATCAGCAAGGTGGCGGATGCGGCGGCCAGCAGGCTGCGGCGAAGGGTGGACGAGAGGGAAGTCTTCATGGTTGTCTCCTTTTTTAGGTCAATCGTTTTTGGGGGTGGTGCCCCGGGTCAGCGTTCAGCGGTCATTCAGCAATCACTCGGATTTTGTATCAATCGCGAAAGCGCCGATGGTTTTTTCCAGCGCCTTGTATTCGGAGTCGGTCAGGGCCACCAGCGGCGCGCGCACGCGCAGCCAGGCGGCATCGCCGCTCAGCATGGCCATGATGCCCTTGAGCGCGGGCATCAGCGAATAGCCGTCCAGCAGGCCGATCAGCTTGACCACGCGTTCGCGCTCGGCGGGTGTGGCCGCAGCGCCGGGCTCGGTCACCAGGCGCTTGACGAGGCGCGGCATGAAGTTGGCCAGGCCGCTGATGGCGCCGGTGCTGCCGCGTTTGCCCATCTCCGGCAGGTCGGGTTCAAAACCGACGTAGACCGTCATGTCCTTCATGAAGGCATTGGCCAGGCCCACCGAGTGTTCGGTGCTGCAGGCGCTGTCCTTGATGCCGACGATGGTGTCGGGGTATTGCTTCTTGAGCGTGGCGATCACGTGGTGCGACAGCGGCACGCCGGTGACCTGGGGGATGTGGTACAGGTAGAGCTTGAAGGGCGTGCCGGCCATGCCGTCGATGACGTAGCGGTAGCTGTCAATGATGCCCTGGTCGGACACACCCTTGAGGAAAAACGGCGGCAGCATCAGGCAGCCGTGCACGCCGGCTTTCACGGCGTGGCGCGTGAGCTCCAGGGTCTCGGGCAAGGCGGCGCAGCTGGTGGAGACCATGATCTGCGCGGCGGGGATGCCGTTCTTGATGAGCTGGTCGATGGCTTCCTTGCGCTCGGCCAGCGAGAAGGACGGGCCTTCGCCCGTGGTGCCGAAGGCCGTCACGCCGGGGCAACCGCTGGCGATCAGCGATTTGCAGTGGGCGGCGAACTTGGCGTGGTCTATGTCCAGGCCGGCCGTGAGCGGCGTCAGCAGGGCGGGCCAGATGCCGCGAAACGATTTTTCGGCGGCGGGAAAGGAACTCGTCATTCAGGGATCTCCAAAGACCACGGCATCTCGGGCCGCGGCAGGCCGAGCACGCGGCGGTGCGCGCTCTCGATGTGATGGCCCAGGCGGTCGACCACGGCTTGTGCGTCGCGCCGCTTGAGGGCATCGATGAACCAGAGGTGCTCTTCCATTGCGGGAATCAGCACATCCGGGGAAAGGGATGAGGCTTCGAGCTTGATCAGGCGCACCCGCAGGCTGTTGATGCGGTAGACCTCGGAAATCAGCTCGTTGCCCAGCGTGTCGATCATGAGGTCGTGCAGGCCCCAGTCCACCGTGGTGGCGTCTTCGAGCAGCGCGTCGTCGATGGCTTTTTTGCGCGCACGCTTCACGATATTCAGGTGGGCCTGCTCGATGGCGGCCAGGTCGGCGTCGGACACCGTGGTGACGAAGCGGCTGGCGGCTTCGCGCTCGAGCAGGCCGCGCAGCTGGAAGGCGTTGTTGATCAGCTTGAGGTCCACATGGGCCACCTGCAGGCCGCGCTGCGGCACCGTCTTGACCAGGCCCTCGGCCTCCAGCCGCGGGATCRACTCGCGCACCGCGCCCAGCGGCATGCCCAGCAGCTGCATGAGTTCGCGCTGCGAGACAAACTGCCCGGGCCGGATGTTGGCGTCGACGATCTGCTGCTGAAAACTCTCGTAGGCTTGCGCGCGCAGGCTGATGGGAGCGGAATGGGCGGCCGTGCTCATGGGCTCAGGC
>NZ_JBFUBY010000140.1:0-12217 GCF_056405515.1 Polaromonas sp. P1_G2 | reverse complement strand
GCGAAATGCCGAGCGCCTCGAAAGCGCTGGACATGGTGTTGGCCGTGTACATGCCGCCGCAGCTGCCGGTGCCGGGAATGGCGCGGCGCTCGATCTGCAGCAGGTCTTCGTCGCTCATGCGGCCGGCGGCGTTTTCGCCCACGGCTTCAAACACGCTGACGATGTTGAGGTCCTTGCCCTTGTAGGTGCCCGGCAGTATGGTGCCGCCATAGACGTAGATCGCCGGCACGTTGGCGCGCAGCATGCCCATCAGGCCGCCCGGCATGTTCTTGTCGCAGCCGCCGACCACCAGCACGCCGTCCATCCACTGGCCCTGCACGCAGGTTTCGATGCAGTCCGAGATCACTTCGCGGCTCACCAGCGAATACTTCATGCCCTCGGTGCCCATGGCCATGCCGTCGGAAATCGTTGGCGTGCCGAAGACCTGCGCGTTGCCGCCGGCCTCCTCGATGCCGGCGATCGCCGCGTCCGCCAGTTTTTGCAGGCCGCTGTTGCAAGGGGTGATGGTGCTGTGGCCGTTGGCCACGCCGATCATCGGCTTCTTGAAGTCCTCGGCCTCATAGCCCATGGCGTAGTACATGGAGCGGTTGGGCGCGCGCGATTTGCCCTCGGTGATGTTCTTGCTACGCGGGTTGGGGACGATGTTGACGGTCTTGGTGTTCATGGGGTGTCTCGTGGTGGTTGCTGCGATGGCTTGCCCYGGGTGCGGTCCCGGGGCTGTTATCGGAAAAGCAAAGTATGCGTGCTTTGACTGATTCTTTCCAATCCATTATTTATCATCTATTAATATGTATTGCATATGAGAGATCATTCCAGCACCTTCGACGCGGCTTCCCGCAAGCCACCCCTGATCGAGCTGCGTCTTTGGCGCCAGTTTCTGGCTGTGGCTGAGGAATTGCATTTCGGCCGCGCGGCCCAGGGCCTGAACATGACCCAGCCGCCGCTCACGCAGGCCATCGCGCAACTGGAGGCCTTGCTGGGCCTCAGGCTGTTCGACCGCACCAAACGCAGCGTGCGGCTCACGGCGGCGGGCGCCGCCCTGGTACCGGAGGCGCGCGACCTGCTGGCGCGTGCCCTGGCGCTACCCGCCTATGCGCGAGCCAGCGCCGACGGCGAGGCCGGGCGGCTGCGGCTGGCTTTTGTTTCCACGGTGGGTTTTGACCTGCTGCCGCGCTGGGTGCTGGCCTTTCGTGAGCACTACCCGAAGGTGCAACTCGAGTTGGTAGAGGCGACCGGCGATGTGCAGTTGCAGGCTTTTGAGCGCGGCGAGATCGACGCCGGCTTCATGCTGCATTCCCCCGGGTTCGCGCCGCCCGGCCTGGCCCACCGGCGCATCAGCCAGGATCCGCTGGTGCTCGCCGTGCCCGGGCAGAGCGCCTTGGCAAGCCAGGTGTCGCTTACTGTTTCGGACCTGCTGGACCAGCCCCTGGTGATTTTCCCGCGGCGCATCCTGCCGTCGCTTTACGACGCGATTTTTGCGATGTACCACGCCTCGGGCCGCCTGCCGCGGGTGGCCCAGGAAGCCATCCAGATGCAGACCATCGTGAACCTGGTGTCCGCCGGCCTCGGCGTGGCCTGGGTTCCTGAAAGCGTGCGGCAGTTCCAGCGGCCGGGCGTGGTGTACCGCAGCGTGCCTGCCGGCAGGCCTTCCGCGCGTGGTGGCGCGCGGAGCGCTTCGGTGGTGGTGCCCGGCTGCGAGACCAGCCTGGTCTGGCCGGTCGCCAATGCCAATCCGGCACTGGCACGCTTCATGGCGTTTATCGACGCTGAAAGCGGTTAAAGGCCTCGTCCTGTTGGCGTTGCCGGCGTGCCGCCACCGCGCTTTGCTGCTGCTGTCTTTCCGCCGGGCTGAGTTCACGCTGCTCCATCCTGCGCTGGGCGATTTCGCCGGCGCTGCTGCAGCGTGCGCCGTGGTTGGCCTCGCAATTGGCAATGATCTGCTTGTCGGAGACCTGCGCCTGGGCTTGGGTGTTGCCTTTGCGCAGGCCGCCCAGCGAGGGTGTGGCCTGGCGCGACCCGCCGCTGGACCGCTCGCCAGCCGCTGCTCGGTCATCTGCCGCCGCGTTTTCCGCCGCCCAGTCCTTGGGCGCGGCGGCGGTGCCGTTGCCGTAAAGCGAACCTGGCTTGCCTGGCACCGGCATGCCATCGGCCGGCGCCACTGGCGCTGCAGCGGTAGGCGCGCGCATGATGAGTTTTTCGCCGTTTCCCCCCTGGGCAGCGCACGGTATTTGTGAAAACACCTTTTTACCGCCCGCATCAAGGCACTGGTAAACCTGTGCCGCCGCGTGGTTCGCCAAAAACAGGCCAAGGCTGGCAAGGAGGGCAGGGCGAAATGAGTGGCGCATGTGAAGGTCCGGTACGGCGTTGTATGTAGTGTAGGGCTCGCGTAAGCCCATTCCTACGAGGCTTGCGTGCAAAATACCGCCCATGCTTATCCACCCGCAAATCAATCCCGTCGCGCTGCAACTCGGCCCGCTTGGCATCCACTGGTACGGCCTGACCTACCTGGCGGCCTTTGGCCTGTTTTTTTTCCTGGCGACGCGGCGGCTGCGGCACCAGCCTTTTGTTTCCATCACCGGCCCGGGCGCCTGGTCGCGCAGGGATATCGAGGACATGCTGTTCCTGGGGGTCATGGGGGTGGTGGTGGGCGGGCGGCTCGGGTATTGCCTTTTTTACAAGCCGGGCTACTACCTTACGCATCCGCTGGAGATCTTTTTTGTGTGGCAGGGCGGCATGAGCTTTCACGGCGGCATGCTGGGTGTGCTGGCCTCGCAGTGGTGGTTTGCGCGCTCGCGCCAACGGCCCTGGCTGCAGGTGATGGATTTTGTGGCGCCTTGCGTGCCAACGGGGCTGGCAGCGGGGCGTGTCGGCAATTTCATCAATGGTGAGCTCTGGGGTCGTTTCAGCGACCCGGCCTTGCCATGGGGCATGGTGTTTCCGGGCAGTGGCTCCATGCAGCCGCGCCATCCCTCGCAGGTCTACCAGTTCCTGCTGGAGGGCCTGCTGCTCTTCGTGTTGCTGTGGCTGTATGCGCGCAAGCCGCGCAAGACGGGCCAGGTGTCGGGCGCCTTCCTGCTGGGGTATGGCGTGTTCCGCTTCATCGCCGAGTTTTTCCGTGAACCGGACGAGTTTCTCGGCATCCTGGCCTTGGGCATGAGCATGGGCCAATGGCTGTGCGTTCCCATGATTGCCGGCGGTGCCTGGCTGTGGATATGGGCGACAAAGCGCGCTGAGCCGGCCTGAGGGCTTGCAAGCCGTCTTTGATTGAGAGACTGGTGCCCGGCCTCAGTCCAGGAGGCCWGGCACTCGGGCGCCAGCGCGGTGTCGTGATCCCGCTAGGGTTTCTCCCCTGTCGTTTTCATGCACATCCTCTTGATCAAAAAGGCATTGTTTTTCATAATTACAGGTAATTACTTGAAATTACCGCTCCATTGAAGCTTCGAACCACCCGCGTGAAAGCGGGTTTCTGCAAGGGTTCCGCCATACCGCGGATCAGGTCAGTCAAAGGGTCATGCCATGCGTCTTGTCCAGAGTTCACTGCACCAGGAGGTCGCCGATACCCTGCGCGAGCAGATCTTCGCGGGCCAGCTGGCGCCCGGAAGCTTCCTGGATGAGGTCGCGTTGTGCGAACGCCTGGAAATCTCGCGCACGCCGTTGCGGGAGGCGCTCAAGGTGCTGACTTCGGAAGGCCTGCTGCGCCATGAGCCGCGGCGCGGCTGCTTCGTCAACGAGGTGACCGAGCAGGACCTCGACGACATCTTCCCGGTGATCGCGCTGCTGGAAGGGCGCTGCGCCTACGTGGCGGCGCGCAATGCCAGCGACGCCGACCTCGCGGCGCTCACCACCCTGCATGAGCGGCTGAACAGCCACGCGGCAGCCGGCCGCATCAATGATTACTACGCCACCAACTTCGCGATCCATGAGGCCATCATCCTGCTGGCCAACAACCGCTGGCTGGCCCAGGCCATCGCCGACCTGCGCAAGATCCTCAAGCTCGCGCGGCTGCAGCAATTGCACGCGCCGGGCCGGCTGGCGCAAAGCCTGTCGGAGCACATGACGGTGTTCGCCGCCCTCAAGAGCCGCGACAGCGAAGGGGCCGAAGCCGCCATGCGCACGCACCTGACGCGCCAGCGCGAAGCGCTGCGTGAACTGGCCCGCAACCAACGCACCCGGGTGGCCTCATGAGCGCCGCCGACTGGCTCACCCGCAACGTCTCGCGTTTCACGGCGGGCGACAAGGCCGGGACGTCCGCGGTGCCTGCACCGGTTGCCGGCAAAAAGACGGCGGCGAATGCGGCGCTGCCCGCGCGCAGCACACACGAGCGGCTGCAAGCCACACTGAGCCAAAAGGACGAGGCGCTGTCGCCGCGCGTGCTGCGCCGCACCTTGCAGGAACTGCAGGCCATCATCGACCCGCGCGTGAGCGAGGTCGAGGGCGGCCGCCGCGCCATGGCCATCGCAGCCTGGTACGAAGGCGCCACCACAGCGCGCCGGCGCGATCTGTGGATGCTCATGAGCGAGCAATTCGTCGCCAATCCGCAAAAGGTCAAGGCCGCGCAGGCGCAGTTCGCGGCCGCGGTGGGCACGCCCGAAGAGGCGGTGGCCGAGGTGCGCTACCGGCGCGCCACGGTGTCGCCGCGCCGGCGCCTGCTGCAGCGTTTCAGCGTCTATCCGGGCGGCATCCAGTTCCTGGTCGACATGCGGGCCGAGATGCAGCCCAGCCTCAAGTCCGACAAACGCCTGCTGGCGCTGGACGTCGAGATGGAATACATGTTTTCCACCTGGTTCGACGTGGGCTTTCTCGACCTGCGCCGCATCACCTGGGATTCGCCGGCTTCGCTGATCGAAAAACTCATCAAGTACGAGGCGGTGCACGACATCAAGGGCTGGGCCGACGTGAAGAACCGGCTCGACAGCGACCGGCGCTGCTACGGCTTCTTCCATCCGCGGCTGCCCGAAGTGCCGCTGATCTTCGTGGAGGTCGCCATGGTCGAGCGCATCGCGGGCGACATCATGCCGCTGCTTGACGAACTGGCCGCGCCTTCGGACCTGAGCCGCGCCACCACCGCGATTTTTTATTCCATCAGCAACACCCAGGCCGGCCTGCGCGGCGTGAGCTTTGGCGATTCGTTGATCAAGCGCGTGGTCGAAAGCCTGAAGGAAGAATTCCCCAAGCTCAAGACTTTCGCCACGCTGTCGCCGATTCCGGGCTTTCGCAGCTGGCTGGGCAAGAATGCCGCGGCCATGCTGGAAAAGCTGGGAGACAAGGAGCGCAGCGCGCTGGGCCGCGCCGTTGGTTTCGAGCCGCCGGGTGCCGGGCATTTCTTCACGGCGATCGAGGACCCGCTGTCGCTCGGCGAGAAATCACCGGTGCGAAAAATGCTGTTGCATTGCGCCGCCCACTACCTGGGAAGGACGATGGAAGAGGGCAAGCCACTGGATCCGGTGGCGCGCTTTCACCTGGGCAACGGCGCGCGCGTGGAGCGCATCAACTGGGCCGGCGACCCGACGCCCAAAGGGCTCRAGCAATCGTACGGCCTGATGGTGAATTACCTCTATGACCTCAAGCGTCTGGACAGGCACCGGGCGCAACTGGCACAGGGGGAAATCCCCGTGTCAGGGGACATAGAAGATTTGTACATTTAAACGTGTACTTAGAGTCGCTCACAAAACCCTCCTGGCGTTGTTGCGCCGCCTTGCCGTGCTGGTGCACTGTCTGCGGCGACGCGCCTAGCCAGGACCGCTTCGCTGGGTTTTGTGAGCGACTCTTGAGAGCGGTTTGGGTAGCGGCAGGTTTGGGTGCGTCGCCCTTGAACCTCCGGTGTGCTTTTTTTAGATTCAACAACGACAGGAGACAACAATGACTTTCAGCTTTCACGCCCGGGCATCCCGGCGAGACGTCCTGCGTGCCGCGGCCGCCGGCGCCGCGACATTGTCTTTCGGCAGCCACGCCCAGTCAGCCTGGCCCACCAAGCCGGTGACGATGATCGTGCCGTTTCCGGCCGGCGGCGGCACGGATGCCTTCGCCCGCCCACTGTCCGCCCAGTTCGCGAAACTGACCGGCAAGCAGCTCATCATCGACAACCGCGGCGGCGCCGGCGGCACGCTGGGGGCCAGCATTGCCGCCAGGGCCCAGCCCGACGGCTACACCCTCTTTATGGGGGCGGTGCATCACACCATCGCGCCTTCGATGTACCCCAAGCTCGACTACGACATCGAAAAAGACTTTGTGCCGCTGGCCCTGATGGCCAACGTGCCGCAGGTGCTGGTGGTCAACCCCCGCAACCTGCCGTTCGCCGATTTCAAGGCCTACCTTGAAGCTGTGCGCAAGGCACCGGGAAAGTACAACTACGGATCGGCCGGCGCGGGCACTTCGCATCACCTGGCCGGGGAACTGTTCAAGCAGCAGACCAAGACCTTCATCACCCACATTCCCTACCGCGGCGCGGGCCCGGCCCTGCAGGATTTGATCTCCGGCAATGTCGACATGATGTTTGACGGCCTGGGTTCCTCCGCCAACCACATCAAGGGCGGCCGGATTAAGGCGCTGATGGTGTCCGGCACCAAACGCAACCCGGCCTTCCCGGATGTGCCCTGCGCGGGCGAGCTGGGCCTGCCCGACTACACCGTGACCACCTGGTACGGCATGTGGGCGCCCAAGGGTACGCCGGCCGACGTGCAGGCGCGCATCGTCGACGACCTGCGCAAAGCCGCCACCACCGACGAACTCAAAGCCATCTGGGCCAGCAATGGCGCCGACTTCGGCAACCTCACGCCCCAGCAGTTTRGCGCTTTCGTGAGCAGCGAAGTCAAGCGCTGGTCTGCCGTGGTGAAAGCCTCCGGCGCCAAACTTGAATGACCGCTTGATGACCGGAGCCGTTTTGCTGGAGGTGAAAGACTCCCTGGCCTTTGTGACCCTGTCCCACCCCGGCAAGCTCAATGCCATGAGCCGCGCCATGTGGCGCGAGCTGCGTGCGATTTTCGAGCGCATCCAGCAGCGCGATGACTTGCGCTGCGTGCTGGTGCGAGGTGAGGGCGGGCATTTTTGTGCGGGGGGTGACATTTCCGAATACGCCGGTTTCCGGTTTGAAGAAGCCGCCCTGCGCGAGTTTCACGAGACGGACGTGTGGGGCGGCCTGCAAGCCATGCTGGATTGCGACGTCCCCATGGTCGCGCAGATCGACGGCAATTGCATGGGCGCCGGCCTGGAAATTGCCAGCTGCTGCGACATGCGAATCGCCGGCGATTCGGCGAAGTTCGGTGCGCCCATCGCGAAGCTCGGGTTTCCGATGGCGCCGCGCGAGGCAGCGCTGGTGATGCGCGCGGCAGGCGAACTGACGGCGCGTGAAATGCTGCTGTCGGCGGCCGTGCTGGGTGCCGCCGAGATGAAGCAGCGCGGCTTCCTCAACCAGGTGGCGCCGGCCCATGAGGCGGGCGCAGCGGCCCTGGCCTGCGCGGCGAGCACCGCCGCCCTGGCGCCTGGCGCGGCGCGACTGAACAAGCAGGCCTTCAGGGCCCTGGCCGCAGCCGGCAACGCGCAAGCCGTGACTGATTTGACCGCGAGTGCCTACCGCTACGCCGCATCGCCCGAACACCGGGAAGGCGTCACGGCCTTTACTGAAAAACGCCCGCCCCGGTTTGACGGCCGGGCCCCAGCATCCACACCACCGACAGCCTGACCCATGAAAAACCATAACCTGTTTACGGCACTGCGAGCCGCCTTTCCCTCATCGCTCGATGAAACCGCCGTCGAAACCGACAACGGCCTGCGCTATTCATGGCGCGACCTCGAACGCGGCACCGCGATGATGGCCAACCTGCTGGCCTCGTTGGGCTTGCCAGAAGGGGCCCGCGTGGCGGTGCAGGTCGAAAAGTCGGTGGAAGCCATGATGCTTTACCTGGCGACCCTGCGCGCCGGCTATGTGTTTTTGCCGCTCAACACGGCGTACCAGAGCGCCGAGATCGAATACTTCATCGGCAATGCCGAGCCTTCGGTGATGGTGTGCAGCAGCAAGAACTTCGGCTGGGTCAGCAAGATCGCCTTCAAGGCCGGCACGCAGAATGTCTTCACGCTCGACGACGACCGTACCGGCTCGCTGCTGGACCGCGCCGCCCACTGCAGCGACAAGCATGAAGCCGTGGCACGCCAGGCCGACGATCTGGCCGCCATCCTTTACACCAGCGGCACCACGGGCCGCAGCAAGGGCGCGATGCTGACGCACGGCAATATGCTGAGCAACGCGCTGGTGCTGAAAGACTACTGGGGCTGGAAGAAGGGCGACGTGCTGATCCATGCCTTGCCGATTTTTCACGTGCACGGCCTGTTTGTCGCCATCCACGGCGCCCTGATCAACGGCAGCAAGATGATCTGGCTCGCGAAGTTTGATCCCAAGCTGGTGGTGCAAAAACTGCCCGAGGCCACGGTGTTCATGGGCGTGCCCACGCTGTATGTGCGCCTGCTGGCCGAGGCTGGCCTGACCCGCGAAGCCTGCCGCAACATGCGGCTCTTCGTCGCGGGATCGGCCCCTTTGCTGATCGAAACCTTCAACGAATGGAAGGAGCGTACCGGCCACACGATCCTGGAGCGCTACGGCATGTCCGAAACCGTGATGCTGACGTCCAATCCCTACCAGGGCGCCGAGCGACGCGGCGGCACCGTGGGTTTTGCGTTGCCCGGCGTCAGCCTGCGCGTGCAAGGCGAGGACGGCAAGTCCCTGCCGGCTGGCGAGATCGGCGGCATCCAGGTCAAGGGCCCCAACGTTTTCAAGGGCTACTGGCGCATGCCGGAAAAGACCAAGGAAGAATTCACGGCGGACGGCTACTTCAAGACCGGCGACGTGGGCAAGATCGACGAGCGCGGCTACATCGTCATCGTGGGCCGCAGCAAGGACCTCATCATCAGCGGGGGCTACAACGTCTACCCGGCGGAAATCGAGGGCTACATCAACGACATGCCGGGCGTGGCCGAAAGCGCGCTGGTCGGCGTGCCGCACCCGGATTTTGGGGAAGTGGGTGTGGCCGTGGTGATCGCCAAGCCGGGCGCTTCGCTGGAAGCCGGCCAGATCGTGGGTGAGCTCAAGGCCAAACTGGCCAACTTCAAGATCCCCAAGCAGTGCTTTGTGGTCAGCGAACTGCCGCGCAACACCATGGGCAAGGTGCAGAAGAACCTGCTGCGCGAGCAGTACAAGGGCTTGTTCGTTTAAGAGCAGGCGCTACGGCGCGAAGTCGTCGACCTGGATCACCTTGTCCGCCGCACGCAGGTAGGCCAGCGCCAGCTCAGGGTTGCTTGAGCTTTGCGCGGCACGTTCCATGGACTGGCGGCCGCGCACGGCCTTGTTGAGCGCCACGGTTTCTTCACCCAGTTGCTCCGCCAACGCGAGCGCATCCATCAGATCCCGCAAGCCGCCGCTGCTCGGCGTGGCCAGGTCGGGGCACAGGCGCCGCATGATCGCGTTGCGGGTGCGCAGCAGTTTCGCCAGTTCCAGCAACTGCACATCCCGGAGTGGCGCCRGCCGGGTGCTGCGGTTGAGCACCATGGCCCCCACCACACGGCGCAGCGGCGAGGGGAAATTGGCATACAGCGCTTCCAGCGCATTGCCGGCTTCATCGAGCTGCATGCGAATCGCGGCCCWGGCCACCGGCAGCATGTCGCCGTCCTTTTCAACGGCATAGCGCCAGGCGCAGGCGCTTGCCATGTAAAGGTGGGCCAGCACGTCGCCCAGCCGGGCCGACAGCAGCTCCATGCGCTTGAGCTTGCCGCCCAGCAAGCCCATGGCCAGGTCGCAGGTGAGCGCGTACTGGCTGCTCAGGCGGGCAATCAGCGGGGCTTCCTTTTCCAGGCCCGCCGGCGGCGTGCCTCGCAGTGGTGCGCCCGCGATGCTGTGCCAKAAGTTGCGCAGCACATGCCCGCCATGGCCCATCAAGGCCTGGCCCAGCGCTTCGGCGTCCTTGTCCTGCACGGCCTGCATTTCCTTCATGACGTAGGGGTGGCAGCGCACCGCGCCCTGGCCGAAAATGATCAGCGAGCGGGTCAGGATGTTGGCGCCTTCCACGGTGATGGCGATGGGCGCGCCGCGATAGGCCACGGACAGCAGGTTGGACGGGCCCTGGATGATGCCCTTGCCGCCCAGGATGTCCATGCCGTGGCTGACGGCGCGCCGGCCGGCTTCGGTCAGGTGCACCTTCAGGATGGCGCTGGCCACGCTGGGCTGTTCGCCTTTGTCCAGCGCGGCGGCGGTGTAGCGGCGCGCGGCGTCCGTCGCGTAAAGCTCGCAGGCCATTCCGGCGATCACGCCGGCAATTGCGTCGAAGCGGCCTATCGGAAGGCCGAACTGTTCACGCACCTGGCCGTAGCCGTTGGCGACGAAGAGCGCGGTCTGCTGCATGGCCGAGCCCAGTGCAGGCAATGAAATCGCAGCCAGGCCGACGACGGTGGCCACCGGCGCCAGCGTGATGTAGCGCTTCGAAAAGTTCACGCTGAAGCCGCGCACCATCTTGCCCTCGAACTCCCGTTCGACCAGCACGCCGCTGTCGGGGATGGACGCCGCATCGGAGCCTGCATAGGGCGAGGTCAGCCCGAAGCAGGGCAGGTCGCGGCCGTCAGCCAGGCGCGGCAGGTAATGCTGCTTCTGCGCCGGGGTTCCGTAGCGCAGCAGCAACTCGGCCGGGCCCAGGGAGTTGGGCACCATGACGGTCACGGCCGCGGAGATATTGAGTGTGGCGATGCGCGTGACCACGGTGGCGTGGGCGTAGTGGCTGAAACCCAGCCCGCCGTGCTCCTCGGGGATGATCATTCCGAAGAAGCGGTGCTCACGCATATAGGCCCAGACCTCGGCGGGCAGGTTGCCGGCCTGGTCAATGGCGAAATCGTCCAGCATGGCGCAGAGGGCGGTGACTTCTGTGTCCAGAAAGGCCTGTTCCGCAGCGCTGAGCACATTGGGCCCGGCGGCCAGCAGGGCGTCGAAGTCGGGTTGGCCTGAAAACAGCCGGCCTTCGAAGCCGACGGTGCCCGCCTCAAGCGCTGCGCGCTCTGTGTCGCCCATCACAGGCAATGCACGGGCAAAGGGCTTCATGGCGGCCTGGCCTAGCCAGTGGGCAAATCCCATGGGGTATCTTTCGGAAAGGAGAGTGAAAGCTTGCCCCAAAAGCGTACGTGGAGAGGGGCAGGGCGCCTAGCGCCTTAGGCCCGTTTTGCTGTAGGCGGATTTGCCAGGCCGCCGCGGCAGGCCCCATGCAAAGGCCGCATAAGAAAGGTTCCCGCCCCTTCGGCCCTCTTATACAATTGCTCCGGTCTGATTTTTGCTAGTGTTTCCTGGTTTTTACTTCCAAGTTTTTATAAGAGGAGTTGAGGACATTATGAAAAAGCATCTAGGGTATTGGGCGTTTTCGGCCATGCTGGTGGCGGCACTGACTGCCTGCGGTAAAAAAGACGAAGCGCCTGCCGCTGCCGCACCGGCCGCCGCCGCGAGCGCACCGGCGCCTGTCGCCGCCGAGGAAAAGGTGCTCAATGTCTACAACTGGCCTGACTATGTCGCCAAAGACATGATCGCCAACTTCGAAAAGGAAACCGGCATCAAGGTCAACTACCAGACCTTCGAAAACAACGAGGCGCTGCACGCCAAGCTGGTCGCCGGCAACACGGGCTACGACATCGTCGTCCCCGGCGCCGTGTTCGCCAAGCCGCAGATCGACGGCGGCCTGCTCGCCAAGCTCGACAAGGCCAAGATCGCCAACTACGGCAACCTGGACCCGGCCATCATGGAAAAGCTGGGCACCATTGACCCCGGCAACGGCTACCTCGTGCCCTGGGCCTGGAGTTTCACCACGGTCGGCATCAACAAGGTCAAGGTCACCAAGGCGCTGGGCTCCACCCCCATGCCGGAAAACGCCTGGGACCTGGTGTTCAACCCGGTCTACACCGCCAAGCTCAAGGCCTGCGGCATCGCCTACCTTGATTCGCCGACCGAAGTGCTGCCACCGGCTATGCACTACCTGGGCAAAAACGCGTACTCCAACGACCCGGCCGACCACAAGGCGGCCGCTGAGATGCTGGCCAAGGTGCGTCCGCACATCCGCATGTTCTCCAGCACCATGATTGACGACCTGGCCGGCGGCAAGGCCTGCGTGGCCCTGGCCTGGGCCGGCGACATCAACATCGCCCGCGCCCGCGCGATTGAAAACAAGAGCGGCAACGATGTCGAGGCCCTGCTGCCCAGCAC
>NZ_JBFUBY010000139.1:0-13458 GCF_056405515.1 Polaromonas sp. P1_G2 | reverse complement strand
TGCTGGCCGGGGGTAGCCCGGCGGCTACTCACTTTTCTTTTGCTTCGCCAAAAGAAAAGTAAGCAAAAGAAAAGGCGACCCTGGTTGCTGCGTCCCTTCGCTGCGCTACGGGCAACCTGCGGTGCTCGGTTCAGGCGGGGTCTCGCTAAACTCGCCTTCGGCTCAAACAACGCGATCCCTGATCCGCCTGAACCTGCGCTCCTCGGCGCATCCACAAGGGGTGGGGATAGGAATACCAAACAGCCGAAGACCAATCCTGAATACAGAAAACAAAAAGGACACGCCATGGCGTGTCCTTTTTTGTATTGGTTCCCGCTTCCGATCCCGATTGCCCCGTCCTGGCTGGGCCGAGGAGCGCAGAGACAAGCGGATCAGGGCCGGCGTTGTCTGAGCGAAGCGAGTTTAGCCGGACCCCGCTTGGCTCGAGCACCGCAGGTTGCCCGTAGCGAAGCGYAGGGACCCAGACTGCGGGTCGCCTTTTCTTTGGTGACTTTCTTTTGGCGAAGCAAAAGAAAGTTACTTGCTGCCGGGCAACCCCCGGCCAGCAAAACTTAGAAGAGAGAACAGAGGGAGCGCGGACAGCCGGCGCAAGACCCGGCAACCTCAACTTACTAACGCCAAAGCCCCAAAATCCCCAACCCGCTCTCCGAGCCCAGCCGGCACCAGCTCAAACTCATCCGTCAACGCGGGCAGCTTGCCATGGATCTGCGCACTCAGGCGCGGCAGCAGGTAGTCACGGTGGTTCCAGAACACGCCGCCGCCCAGGCTGATGCGTTCCAGGTCCAGGGTGGCGACCATGTTGTAGAGGCCGCGGCCCAGCACGCGGCACAGTTCGTCGACGATGGCCTGCGCGGCTGCGTCGCCGGCTTGCGCGGCGGCGAACAGCGCGGAGGCGCCGGGATAGCCCGCGCCGGCAAAGCGCCGTGCGATTGCGTTGCCGGCGACCACGCCTTCAAGGTCGCCCATGTTGCCGCAGCCGCACAGGGCGTCGCTCTGGTCGCTGACAAAAGTGTGGCCCGCGTGGCCGGCGTTGCCGTGTTTGCCGCGCAGGATGCGGCCGTCCACGCACAGGCCGAAGCCGATGCCGGTGCTCCAGGTTACATAGGCGCAGTGGCTGTACCCCTGCAGCGCGCCCCAGCGGCGCTCGGCCTGCAGGGCGCCGATGCCGTCGTTTTCGAGGCGAAGTTTTTCGGCAAAACGGCTGCGCAGCGGCGCTTCCAGCGGCACGCTGACCCAGTCGTTGGGCAGGCCGCGCGCCGGGCCGGCCAAGCCGCCGCAGATATTGGGATTGGAAACCTCCAGCATGCCGTCCGCCACCACAAAAGGGCCGCAGGACGATACGCCGACGGCCGTGATGTCCTGCTGACGGACGCCGGCGGCCTCGCAAGCCTGGTCCAGCATGCGCAGCACCTGGCGCGCGACGGTGTCGGGTGGGCCGGCTTTTTCGGTGGGCTCCACGCGGCGGGACTGCAGGGCCAGCGAGGCCTGGGCCAGGCTGATGTCCTGCGCGGCTTCTATCAGGCTGACCGCGATCTTGGTGCCTCCCAGGTCGACGCAGGCTTTCATGGTGGGCAGTGCTTCCTTAAAGAATTTTGGCGACCAGGCTGGCGATAAAGCTCAGCAGGATGGTGGTGGTGAGCGGGATGAACCATTCTCGCCCGAACAGGCGAAAACGCAGGTCGCCGGGCAGCTTGCCGAAACCCAGCTTCTGCAGCAGCGGGCTGAACCAGCTGATGAGCACCAGGGCCAGGAAGATGACGATGAACCAGCGGATCATGGGGCCAGTTTAGAGCCTTCGGTGCGGCGGTGGGCAAAGTAGCGGGCCGGCGACTCGCCAAAGCAGCGCCGGAACATCGCGATGAAATTGCTGGGCGTGGAATACCCCAGCGCGTCGGCCACGGTTGCGACGGCTTCGCCCCGGGCCAGCCGCTCAAGCGCATGCACCAGCCTGGCCTGCTGGCGCCATTGGGCAAAGCTGATGCCGGCCTCCGCCAAAAACAGGCGGCTGAGCGTGCGCGACGACAAACCGGCCCACTGCGCCCACTGCGCCAAGGTGCGCGCGTCCTGAGGGCCGGCCAGGATGGCCCGGGCAATGCGCAGCAGGCGTCGGTCGGATGGCATCGGCAAGTGAAGCGGCTCGTGCGGCGCGCGGGCCATCTCGTCCAGCAGCACGGCAATCATGCGCTCCTGCCCGGGTTGGAGCTCTTCCTCCCAGGTCCAGGTGACGGCGCGTTGCACCAGTGCGCGCATCACTTCGCTGACCCCGATAACACAGGGAACGGCAGGCAGGCCGCGGCTGGCGTCGGGCGTGACCACCATATTCCAGCCGCGCATCACTCCGCTGATGCTGGCCATATGGGGCTCGCCGGGCGGGATCCAGCCGGCCCGGTGCGGCGGCAACAGCCAGGAACCGTGCCGGGTACGCACATGCACCAGCCCGTTGTCGATGCAGAAGATCTGGCCGCGCACATGGCTGTGCCAACCGGTCTCGCGCGTGCCCAGCTGGAACATGCTGTCCGGCCTGTCTTCGCCCCAGACCGCGAACAGCGCGGGACCGTCGCTGCGCTCGCTGAATTCACGCAGCGCCCGGTTGGGCGTTTCCGTGTCCTGGGACGTGGCGGCAGAGGAAGCAGCGGTGGCGAAAGAGGCAGGCATGGCTCAAATTCATTGTTTTTAGTCTAAACAACGTTACCAGACTTTCTCGCGGTGCTTTGACACTGGTTTGCCCGGCGCATGGCGCCGCTTCATCCAAGTCCAGAGGAATAACCGTGTCCACTTCCCGCACCCCCGCTGCCACCCCGCCGCCGCCCCTCGTCCGCCCGCAACATCCACAGTGGGTGGTGATCGCCCTGGCTTGCCTGGCCTCCTTTATGGTGGTCATGGACGGCTCCATCGTGAACGTAGCCTTGCCCGCCATGCAGCGCGACCTGCAGCTGTCACTCATCGCCCAGCAATGGGTGGTCGATGCCTACCTGCTGAGCTTCGGCGGCTGCATGCTGCTGGCTGCCCGCGCCGGCGACCTCTACGGTCGCAGGCCCGTCCTGCAAGCAGGGCTGGCGCTGTTCACCCTGGCCAGCCTGGCCGGCGGGCTGGCCGCCAACGGCACGCTGATGCTGGTGGCCCGCGCCGTGCAAGGCCTGGGCGCTTCGGTGCTGGCCACTTCGTCGATGGCGCTGGTCATGGCCGCAACGCACCACGACAAACAGGCGCGGGCCAGCGCCCTGTCGCTGTGGGCCGCGCTGAATTCGGCGGCCTTTGCCTTTGGTGTGGTCGCAGGCGGCTTGCTGACGGACGGCGCGGGCTGGCGCTGGGTCATGTTCGTCAATGTGCCGGTGGGGCTGGCATTGATGGCCGGTGTCGCAAGCAGCTTGCTGGCCCCGCCCATCCGCGCGCAGCGCCCACCGCTGGACATCCCGGGCGCAGTCACCGCCACCCTGGGCTGCAGCGCGCTGATTTACGGCATCACGCAATCCATGGGCCAGGGCTGGGGCTCGCCGGACGCCGCAGGCGCCCTGGCGGCCTCAGTGGTGCTGATGGGCCTTTTTTTTGCCATCGAAGCGCGCAGCGCCCATCCGCTGGTGCGGTTGTCAATCTTCCACCTGCCCAATCTTCGTGCCGGCAACCTGTTGATGTTGTGCCTGGGCGCCACACTTACAGCCTCGATCTACCTGATCTCCACCGTGCTGCAACAGGTCGCCGGCTACACCGCGCACGACACGGGCCTGGCCATGCTGCCCATGGGCATCGTGCTGGCCGCAGCGCGGCTGGTGTTCTCGCGCAACATGGCCAGGGGCGAAGGCCGGCTGCTGCCGTTCTGGGGGTCACTGCTTGCCGCTGCGGGGCTGGCCTGGCTGGGCATCCTGCCGCTGCAGGCTGACTACCTGACGCAAGTGTTGGGTCCCACGCTCTTGGCGGGTTTTGGTTTGGGAATGGTGATCTTGTCGGCCACGCATGCCGTCACCGGCGGTGTGCCGGCGCAAGATGCGGGCATGGCCTCCGGCATTGCCAACACCGCGCGCCAACTGGGCGGCGCGATGGGCGTGGCCGTGCTGGCGACCCTGGCCCACGCAATGGCCGGGGACCTCGCGCTGCCCGGCGCTCTGCTCCGCGGCTACCATGCGGCATTTTTCGCCGCGGCGGCGATCTGCCTGCTTTGCGGCTTGATCTCGCTGACGCTGCGCCGGCCAAATGCCTAGGGCGGTGCAACCGAAACTGCAAACTACAAGGTGTGCATGCGGTCGCCGGCGGCAAAGCCGACAGGCTCCCACACCGGGCCGCCTTTGGCGCCAAAAGCGATGACCTTGAAGAGCTCCCCCATCTCGTGCTCGGCGACCAGTTTTTGCACCATGACGCGCTGCTCCAGCGGCGCATCTTCCATGCCGTCGACCAGGCCGCAGTTGAGCAAAAACCGCCCCTGGCTGGTATAGCCCAGCACCTCCAGCCCGGCCTCCTGGCCGGCCAGCGCGATGCCGGTGAAGTTGACGTGCGCGGTGATGTCCTTGCTGCCCACGTCGGCCAGCGCGTCGGCGTCCGCCAGGTGGCCGCGGTGGCACATCACGGTGCCCATGCTGCGTTGCGGATGGTAGTACTCATGCTCGGGAAAGCCGTAGTCGAGCAGAAAGACCGCGCCGGCCTCCAGCCGGTCGGCCAGTGTGGCGACAAAAGCTTCGGCCTGGGGATGGATTTCGGTAAGGTAGTCGTGTGCCCCTTCCACGTCGAAAGGCGGCAGCAATTCCGTGCGCTGGTCGGCGTAGAGGAAACCATCCTTATGCACCACCACGCCACGTTCGTGCCAGGTGTTTTGCAGGCGCGCCAGCAGCTTGACCGGCATGGCGTCCAGCACCTCGTTGCCCAGCACCACGCCGTGCATCCTGGGCGGCAGCGCCGTCGCCCACTGCACCTTGTCGCCGTAGGCGGCCAGCCGTTCGCGCTGGCGCGCCTGCAGGCTGCCTGACAAATCCACGATGGTGTAGCGCTCCAGCCGCGGCCCCAGCGCCTCCAGCACCTGCTGCGCCAGCGCGCCCGAGCCCGCGCCGAACTCCCAGATTTCGGCCGTGCCGGTGGCTTCCAGGGCCTGGGCCGCCTGGCGCGCCAGGGCCTGGCCGAAACGCGGCGACAGCTCGGGTGCGGTGACAAAATCGCTGCCGGTGCCCGGCATCAGGCCGAATTTGCGCGAATCGTTCGCGTAGTAGCCCAGGCCCGGGGTGTAGAGGGCCAGCGCCATGAACTGGTCAAAACCCAGCCAGCCGCCGGCGGCCTCAATGGCCTTGGCGATGTGGGCGGCGAGGCTGGTCGTTAAAATAGGGGTATCGGTCGTCGGGGTCATGGGTCACCACCCGCCATTGTCGGCGATCCCCACGGCCTCCTCATCCCGCGCCCCGCCACCCTTTTTGAGCCTCGACGCCCGCCCATGAACCCTGTTCCGTCTTCTCCCCCCGTGGTCCTCGTGACCGGCGCCTCGCGGCGGCTGGGGCGCGAGATCGCCTTGGCGCTGGCAGCCGGCGGCTGGCAGGTGGCGGTGCACTACCGCGACTCCGAAGCCGAGGCGACAGCCACCGTCGCCGACTGCGCCAGGCTGGCCGGCGCCTCGGCCGCTTTCCAGGCGGACCTGGGCGACGAGGCTGCGGTGCGCGGCCTGCTGCCGGCCGTGGCCGCGCGCATGGGGCGGGTCGATGCGGTGGTCAACAACGCCTCCACCTTTGAGCAGGACAGCGCCGCCAGTTTCGGCTTCGCAGCCCTGGACAAGCACCTGCACAGCAATACCGGCGCCGCCGTGCTGCTGGCGCAGGCGCTGCACACCCACATCGCGGCACGCGGCGCGCAAGGCGCTGAAGGCGCCCAGGGCGCCGTGGTCAACCTGCTGGACCAGAAGCTCTGGAACCAGAATCCCGATTTTTTCAGCTACACCCTCTCCAAAGCCGCGCTGGAAGCGGCCGGCACCATGCTGGCGCTGGCGCTCGCGCCCCTGGTGCGGGTGGTGGGCGTGGCGCCCGGCCTCACGCTGACCAGCCATTTGCTGAGCGACGCGCAGTTCGAGGCCAGGCACAAGCTGTCGCCGCTGGGCCGCTCCTCCACGCCCGCCGACGTCGCGGCCGCGGTCAAATTCGCGCTGGAAAACCGCTCCATCACCGGCACCACGCTGCTGGTGGACGGCGGCCAGCACCTGATGAAGTTCGAACGTGATTTTTCGCTGATGTGAACCGGCGGAACCGGCTGACACACCACCCCACCCCATCCACCAAGACTGGCGCCATGTACAACACCCGGGGCACCCAAATCCTGAACCTGACCGGCTTGCGTTTTGACGCCAACCTGGGCATCCTGGACCACGAAAAAACGGCGCCGCAGCCCATCCAGGTCGATGCCGAACTGAACCTGGGCACACAGCCGCTGCTGCCTCATGACGACGATATCCACCATGTGCTGGACTACCGCAAGGTGCGCCAGATCATCATCAGCGAATGCACGGCCGAACACAGCAACTTGCTGGAGAGCCTGATCGGCAAGCTGGCGCATCGCCTGATGCGGCTGCCGGGCGTGCTGGGCGTGCGCGTGAAGATCGCGAAACTTGAAATTTTTGACGACTGCGAAGTGGCCATTCGCGTCGAGACGGGACAGTGGTGAACGATATGGGAGCGAACGATATGAGCGACGCGCAGAACCGCTTCAAGCAGCGAAGGCCCCCTCGGGGGGCAGCGCAGCGTATTTCGCAAGCGTGGGGGCATATATGAATGCAGTCTGGGAAGAAGCGGTGGCCGGGTACGAGCAGCAGGAAAGCTCCGCGCGCGTGCAGAACAGCATGAAGATAGAGCGCGAGGACCACAAACTCGAAAAACGCTTGTGCCGCGAAGTCGGCCGCGCCATCGTCGACTTCAACATGATTGAAGAGGGCGACAAGGTCATGGTCTGCGYCTCGGGCGGCAAGGACAGCTACGCCATGCTCGACATCCTGCTCAAGCTGCAAAAACGCGCGCCCATCAACTTCGAACTGGTGGCCGTCAACCTCGACCAGAAGCAGCCCGGTTTTCCCGAGCACATCCTGCCCGATTACCTGGGCAAGCTGGGCGTGCCCTTCCACATCGAAAACCAGGACACCTACAGCATCGTCAAGCGCGTGATCCCCGAAGGCAAGACGCTGTGCTCGCTGTGCTCGCGCCTGCGCCGCGGCATCCTGTACCGCGTGGCCGGCGAACTCGGCTGCACCAAGGTCGCGCTGGGCCACCACCGCGACGACATGTTGCAGACCTTTTTCCTCAACATGTTCTTCGCGGCCAAACTCAAGGGCATGCCGCCCAAGCTGGTCAGCGACGACGGCAAGAACGTGGTGATACGTCCCATGGCCTACGTCACCGAAAAAGACCTGACGCGCTGGGCCCAGGTGCGCGAATTTCCCATCATTCCGTGCACGCTGTGCGGCAGCCAGGAGAACCTGCAGCGCAAGCAGGTCGGCAACATGCTGCGCGAGTGGGAGAAAAAATTCCCCGGCCGGCTCGAGAACATGTTCGCCTCGCTGCAGAACATCGTGCCCTCGCACCTGATGGACAACAAGCGCCACGACTTCAAGGGCATCAAGGCCACCGGTGTAGCCGACGCCGACGGCGACAAGGCTTTTGACGCCGAGGAATTCCGCGAGCCGGCGCTACCGGGACTGTCCGTCGTGGGCATCACTTCGCGCTGAGGGCGCTTTCCCTCAACACCTGACCCTGGAGGCCTTATGAAACGCGCATTCGCAGTGATTCTTTCCATCGCCGCCATGGCTTTGCTGATGACGGGCTGCTCCACCGTGCGCGTGGTCGACAGCGATGTCACCGCCTTCTACAACTGGAACGGCCCGCCTCCCGCGCCAGCCACGCCTTATCGTTTTGAGCGCCTGCCCTCGCAGCAGGCCGCGGGCAGCTCGCAGGATCATGTGGAAGGCCTGGCGCGCACCGCGCTGGCCAAAGTGGGGATGGAGCTCAACCCGCCCGCCGCGCGGTATAGCGTGCAAATAGTGGCCAACACCCAGATCGTCGACCGCGGGCCTTATGGCTACAGCCCCTACGGCGGCTTTGGCTTTGGAACCGGCGTGTTTGTGGGCGGCGGTAGCCGCGGCACCTCGGTCGGCCTGTCGTTTCCGATTGGCGGCGGGATTGCCGAGCCGCCTTATTTCAAGCGCGACCTGAGCATCGTGATGCGCGACCTGCGGACCAACCAGGTCACTTTTGAGACGCGGGCCCTGCACGACGGCGTTTGGGGTGACACGCTAGCCGTGCTGCCCGCCATGCTGGACTCGGCCCTGCGCGGCTTTCCGCAACCACCACCAGGCACGCGCCGAATCAATGTAGAGATTCCTCGGTAAATGTGGCCCCCACGCTTTTCACTTTGTGTAATGCGCTGCCCCCCGAGGGGGCGCTGCGCCTGCGGCCCGGCAAAGCCGGTTCCGCGGCCCCTGCTGACATGAGTTGCGGTGATGCCACGCTCACCCGACTATGCGAAGGCCGCGACCCCCGGCACGAATTGCTKCGCTACGCGTTTCTTGAGAAACTGATCGCCCATGACTGAACCCACTCGTATCATCGCCATTCGCCATGGCGAAACCACCTGGAACGTGGACACCCGCATCCAGGGCCACCTTGACATCCCGCTTAACGAAACCGGCCGCAAGCAGGCCGAGCGCATGGCGCTGGCGCTGGCCGACGAGCCCATCAGCGCCATCTATGCAAGCGACCTGACCCGCGCCTGGGAAACCGCGCAGTACCTGGCCCGCATCCAGGGCATGGAGGTGACGCGCGAGGAAGGCCTGCGTGAGCGCGGCTTCGGCGACTTTGAGGGCAAAACCTTTGCCGAGATCGCGGCCCTGCTGCCCGACCAGTCCATGCGCTGGCGCAAGCGCGACCCCGAATTCGCGCCCGCCGGCGGCGAATCCCTGATCGCCCTGCGCAGCCGCGTGGTCGCCACAGCTGAGCGCCTGGCGGCTGCCCACCCGGGCGAGTTGATCGCGATGGTCGGCCACGGCGGCGTGATGGACGTGCTTTACCGCGCCGCGACGCGGCTGGACATCCAGGCGCCGCGCACCTGGGAACTCGGCAATGCGGCCATCAACCGCCTCCTTTGGACACCCGGAGGCTTTACGCTCGTCGGCTGGGCTGACACCCAACACCTGGACGATGGCACACTGGACGACAGTGCATTTCCCGGCGGCGGATCCCGCGACCCGCTGAGCGCACAATAAAGACCCGAAGAGATACGACGCACCTCATGAGCACCTTGCCCACCCGCCTGGCCGAGTTGATCGGCAAGCCGGTCAACGACATCGACACACCTGCCCTGGTCATCGACATGGACGCGATGAAACGCAACCTCGCGCGCATGGCCGAGTTCGCCAAAAAGCACAACATCCGCTGGCGCCCGCATGCCAAGCTGCACAAAAGCGCCACGCTGGCCAAGATGCAGGTGCGCGCCGGCGCAGTCGGCGTCTGCGTGCAGAAGACCTCCGAAGCCGAAATCATGGTGGCCGGCGGCGTCACTGACGTCTACATCAGCAATGAGGTCATCGCCCCCGCCAAGCTGGCGCGCGTGGCCGCGCTCGCGCAGAAACTCGCGGCCCAGGGCGGCCGGCTCGCCATCGCGGTCGACAGCACCGAAGGCGTGATCCGCCTGGCTCAGGCCATGACCGAAGCGCGCAGCGCCACCGGCGTGGCCACCGTGATCGACGTGTTCGTCGAAATCGACGTGGGCCAGGGGCGCTGCGGGGTCGAGCCCGGCGCCGCCGCCGTCACGCTGGTGCTGGAAATCCGCAAACACCCGGCCCTGCGCTTTGCCGGCCTGCAGGCCTACCACGGCAAGGCCCAGCACATGCGCAGCGGGCAGGAAAGGCGCGAGGCCATCGCCAAGGCCGTGGAGGCCGTGGTGCTCACGCGCAAGCTGGTCGAGGCCCAGGGCATCACGGTGGACCTGGTCACCGGCGCCGGCACCGGCAGCCTGATGCTGGAAGCGGCCAGCGGGGTTTACGGCGAGCTGCAGGCCGGCTCCTTCATGTTCATGGACGCCGACTACGCGAAAAACGAGCGCGACGCGGCCCAGCCGCAGTTCGAGCACGCGCTCTTCATCAAGACCCAGGTCATCAGCACGCACGGCGGCCACGCGGTCTGCGACGCCGGCCACAAAAGCCATGCGATCGACTCCGGCCTGCCGCTGGTGCATGCCTTCGACGCCGRAAGCGAGCTTGAGTATTTCAACGGCGGCGACGAGCACGGCATCCTGCGGCCGGCCGGTGATAGCACGCGCCTGCCCGGCCTGGGCCGCATGCTGTGGCTGATCCCGGGGCACTGCGACCCGACCGTGAACCTGCACGACGTGATGATCGCCGTGACCGACACGGCCGTGCAGGCCTTGCGCGCGCCAGGCTTGCAGCGCGCCCAGCGCACCCGGCTTGCGCACGCGCGCGATGGAAATCTTCTGCCCCATGCCGTCGCCGTCCTGCATCTTCGGCGCCTGCGGGTGGTCGGCGTAGAGCTTGCTCATCTGCTTGAACAGCTCGGGGAATTCCGGCAGGCTGGAAGTGGCCGCCAGCGGCACGGCCGGGTTGGGTGTGCGCGGTGTGGGCGGAGTGCCGGTGGCCGCGCAACCGGCCAGCATGCAGGCCAGGCCCAGGAGGGCGGCAGGCATACGATCCGCAAGCCTCGGGAAAAGCCGGAAGTAAAACCGTGGCGTCATGATCTCGCGGCCAAGGCTTCGACGTCATGCTCGTGGATGACCAGGGATATGGACACCATGAGCACCCCATAGGCCAGGCAGGCAAGCGCCCCCAGCCAGGACAGAAAATTCCAGGCGTTGTAGTGGCCCGGGTTGGTTTTCAGCTCCTTGGCATAGTCCGGTGACGCGCCGGGCAGGCCACGTGCCGCGCTGTAGTCAAGCGCGGCATCGCCCAGGAAATAAAACCCCATGATGCAAGTGGCCACGCCAAAGAAAAACATAAACGCCCTTCGCCACTCGATTTTGAGGAAGAAAAGTGCCAGCACAAAGCTTGCGCCGCCCGCGAAAAAAAACTTTCCCGTCACCTTGGGCGATCCCAGCGGCAGCAGTTGTTGCCATATCCAGGGCAGAGGCGCGAACAGCCATTCTGACGTGGGTGCCAGCCCGCTCCATCGAAGTCTGGAAAGGGGACCGCCTGACACTTCCGCCAGGGCGAGGACACACACGCAGGTGGCCACGGCAACGTAGCAGATGTAGCGAAACGTCGTGCACGCAGCCGGCGAGGCACTCGACCAATGGCGCTGCACCAGGTGCGTGGCCCATCCCAGCGCCAGAAGCGTGGTCCCGGCCGCACCGAGCCACGCGGCCGTTCCCTGCAGCATGGCGAAGCCCTCCAGCACAAACAAAGGCAGGTAGCCGAACACCACACCGCTCAGCGCATAGGCCAGCAGGATCGCCACCGTCACGCCCAGCACCGTTGAGTTGAAGAAGCGCTGTTCAGCGCTGGATGTTGTCCAGGCCGCCTTCGGGTCTGCCGCCGTCGACAAGGCCACCCACTGCCCCATATTCAGGCGTTGAACATGTCGTTGCCGCTGGCCGGCGGCGCCACGCCCAGATGGCGGTAGGCGGCCAGCGTGGCGATGCGCCCGCGCGGCGTGCGCTGCAGATAGCCCTGCTGGATCAGGTAGGGCTCGATCACATCCTCGATCGTGTCGCGTTCCTCGCCGATGCTGGCGGCGATGTTGTCCAGACCCACCGGCCCACCGTCGAATCTGTGGATGACAGCCTCCAGCAGTTTTCTGTCCATCACGTCAAAGCCCTGCGGATCCACGTCCAGCATGGCCAGCGCCTTGTTGGCGATGTCCAGCGAGATGTGGCCGCTGCCCTTGACGTCGGCATAGTCGCGCACGCGGCGCAGCAGGCGGTTGGCGATGCGCGGCGTGCCGCGCGAGCGGCGGGCGATCTCAAAGCCGCCTTCCTCGTCCATGGGCGCGTTGAGCAGCTTGGCGCTGCGCCTGACGATGCGCGCGAGTTCGTCGGGGGTGTAGAACTCCAGCCGCGCGACGATGCCGAAGCGGTCGCGCAGCGGGTTGGTCAGCATGCCGGCGCGCGTGGTGGCGCCCACCAGGGTGAAGGGCTGCAGGTCGAGCTTGATGCTTCGCGCCGCCGGGCCTTCGCCGATCATGATGTCGATCTGGTAGTCCTCGAGCGCGGGATAGAGGATTTCCTCCACCACCGGGCTCAGGCGGTGGATTTCGTCAATGAACAGGACGTCGTTCTTTTCGAGGTTGGTGAGCAGCGCCGCCAGGTCCTTGGGTTTTTCGAGCACCGGGCCCGAGGTCTGCCGCAGGTTCACGCCGAGTTCGTGCGCGATGATGTGGGACAGCGTGGTCTTGCCCAGGCCGGGCGGGCCGAACAGCAGCACGTGGTCCAGCGCCTCGTTGCGCTTTTTGGCCGCGCCTATGAAAATTTCGAGCTGGTCGCGCACCTTGGTCTGGCCCACGTACTCGTCAAACAGCTTGGGACGCAGCGCGCGTTCGATGGCCTCCTCGCCGGGCGAGGCCGGCGCGGCCGACATCACGCGTTTGGCGGGCGGAAAGTCGCCGGAAGAGAAATCGTCGGTTTGAATGCTCATGGTTTTAAATTTAGCAAGAGCCCCTCTTGTCAACTTTTCGACTCAACGCATTGCACAAGGCTTTAACTCTTTGCTGATACTTCTCTCGAATGCAGGAGACATTGGACCTGCATTGGTTTCTGCTCAACAGCCATTTAGCATGGGTCGACCTGGCCTCGCCTGGAATGTCTTCTCCCGCCCCATATTTCTCATACCAAAGTTCAGCCACCTTGAAATCAAGCTCCGACAAGTTCCAATCCAGGCATATGGATTTTTCAACGAGCGTAGATGCTTTTCGGCAATCGAAGGATGGCGAGAACGGCTTTCCTTTGCGCGACTCTATCGAAACTGAATTGATATCCTCGGGATGGCTGCAAACCGTACTGCAATCGGGACCAATTTCCAGCGTATACGCCGCATTTCGGGTGTCAAGTGGCGCCGTTGCCTTGACCAGTATTTGACATACTTTTCCCTGGCTGGCTTTTGCGCTTTCTTCTTCAATCGGGGATACAACGATCGCCGAGCCTTTCTGGACTCCCATGCCAGTAAAGCCACACTCCAAGAGCCGCGCCCAAGACCGCGAATAGTCCGTGTAATTCAAGGACACGCCGTAGGTTTGGTCGCTAAATTTTCGAATTAACAATTCATTGATCGCAGGCTGTTGGCAAGGTTGTTCGTGCTCCGCCTCAGGCGGGGAAGTGAATCCACCAAGAAGAACCTGGCAGGGCGCAATTTCACGAAGAAGGACTCCATCAGGCAATTGGGCAAAGGCCCCGGCTCCCGGAAAAAACAAACTCGCCGTCAACAATACTGGACCAAGAAGAGGCAAAAAGCTCTTCATTTCGCCAATGCCTTCAGCGCCAGCTTGATGCCGTCGCTCACGCCTATGT
>NZ_JBFUBY010000138.1:0-10659 GCF_056405515.1 Polaromonas sp. P1_G2 | reverse complement strand
ATGTCTGGCTGGCGCAAGCGGTGGGCAGAGGCATCGCATACCCCTCCGTGCTGGATGCAGCTACTGGAAACATGATACGTGTCGTGCGCCACAGGGCTTTGATGGGACCCATGGCGTTAACGGCTTCGGCCGGCTTACTTTTAGCGATCAGCCCGCTGGAGATTTACGCCCTGGCCAAGCAAGGCGAGTATGCCGCCGATCTCGACAAACTGAACTCCGTCGGCTATGCCGGTCACGGCCTGCTCGCGAATTTTTACCGTGACAAAACTGCAGTGCAAGCCGGTATTTTCGCGGGAAGCGCGTTTCTGGACATCGTTGGCTCGTTGGCCGTGGCTGCCTGCGTGGTCAGCGGCGTCGGCGCTCCCTTAGCCATTCCCGTAGGCCTCGCGGTCACGGTAGTCACCGCGATATTCAGGATCGCGGAGTATGGTTTTATCCGAATAGCGGTGGAGAAGGCTGTCAATGCTATCCGCGACTACGTCGACCCCAACGACGCTTCGCGAAGAGGCGCGGTAGCTTATTTCGAAAACAGCCTGAACGCGCAGCATGCGTTGCTTTCCGACTCGGCGGAACTTAGCGTATATCTGACGGGGCTGCAGGCAAACCTCGGGGAGGGTAGTAGTGTGGTGTGGGTGGACACCCAGACGATGTCGCCGCAAGCCATGGAGCTGGCGGCGTTGACCCGCAGCTCCGTGGATGTGGTGACCGCAAAAGCCTATATCAAGCGGTTTCGTGACGGTATTTCGAGGCCCGATGCGTCTTTGAGAATTAACGCGGTAACGGGCGTGCTGGACCTGGATGCCGATGGCACGGCCCCGTATCTCCGCAAGCAATTGATAACCTTTCTCAATCCTTTGCTGGCGCCGGGCAAAGAGACGAGCACAACGGTGGCGGTGGGCGGGAAGACCAATGTAACCACCCTGAAGATCACCGCTGAGAACGGTAATGCGTATACCGTCACCAATAAGGGCTGGACCATCAATGACGGCAATGCGTCAAGCACCATGGATTTGAGGAACGTGGTGACCCATGTCGCGGACCGGGACAACACGAAGGTGTTGGGATTGCCGATAACAGTCAATGGTGGATTCGGTAACGACACTGTGATTGCCAATGCTTCGGCGATGAAATTTGATGGAGGGGGGGATGAGGATACCGTTGACTACAACGATTTGAAAGGCAGAGGCATCTCCATCCACAGTGAGTTGAAGGATGGGTACCGTATCGTGACAAAGGATGTGAACGGCCTCGAGTCCTACCATGAAACAATCACACAAAACAGCTTTGCGGCCACCAACGTGGGCATCAATGCGACAGGCCGTTATATCCGCATTTACCATATCCAGCCGGGTGCCTATCTGTCTCCCGCTGAGTTCCCGCCCAGATATCTCATCTATCCGTATAACTCGACAACCCTGTCGTTGACGGAATTGAAAGTGTTTAGCGGTGGAGTCAACCGGGCTGCCGGAAAAAGTATCGCGGTGAATGCCGATCAGCAATCCCCGTTTTATCACGATGACGTGCCCTTTCAGAAGGTGACTTTTGATTCCGCAATTAATGACAAGGCGCTCACCGATGGCCGTTTTGGGAGCGGCGCTGAGCCGGTCGTCGCCAAGGCGGGCCGCATTCTCAATGAGGACGACGCTTTTGGGATATACATCGAGCTCGATCTCGGTGCGTCGTATGCGATTGACTCAGTCGCCCTGTGGGGGAATGCAGGCCAGCCGGAGTGGAGCAACAATTTACGGGTCTATGTATCGGATAGCCCTTTTCCGTCAAATCGTCATCAGACTTACTACAACCTTGAGGTCGATTCCGATGTCGCCCAATTCGACGTCGCGAAAGTGGGCGCTGGATCCGTATCGCTCTTCACCGATACGCTGATCGGCATTGAAAACCTCATCGGCACGGAGCTGGGCGACAGCCTGACGGGCAACGGTGGCGGCAACGCGCTGTCCGGCGCCGCCGGCGACGACACCATTGACGGCAGCGGCGGCGCCGACACCTTGTACGGCGGAGATGGAAAAGATATCGACGTGGACCTCGGTGACTCCTACGACATCGACTCGATCGCGCTGTGGGGCGCGTCCGGTTATGCCGGCGCGAACAGCAATCTGCGGGTGTACGTGTCGGACACCAGGCCCGCCGTATCCTCGCCCACGGCCTACGCCGACCTGGCGGGCAATTCCGCGGTGCTGAAGATCGACCTGGCGGCGATTGCCGCAGGCACCGCCACGACGGTATACGACACGCTGACCAGCATCGAGAACCTGGTGGGCACAAAACTGGCCGACAGCCTGACGGGCGACGGCAACGCCAACGCACTGGTAGGCAATGAAGGCGATGACGTGCTCATAGGCGGGGCCGGCAATGACGAGCTGCAAGGCGGCGACGGTGACGACAACCTGGATGGCGGCGCCGGTAATGACACGCTGAGCGGAGACGGCGGCAAGGACAGCATCCAGGGCGGAGACGGCAACGACATGATCCAGCAGGACATCGACGCTTATACCGCCGGCAGTTCGGGCGTCTGGAGCACGCTGGACGGCGGCGAGGGCGCCGACACCGTGAACTACGGCTTCACCATCTTCCCCGGGGCTACCCGCACCGGCGCCGATGGCGCGGGAACGGAGGTGGGCATTGACGTCAACCTGCTGACCGGCCAGGCCGTCAAGTACCGGGGAACCGCCGACGGGACCACTTTCAGTGTGTATGACGTGCTGATCGGCATCGAGGGCGTGACGGGCACGCGCCTCAAAGACAGCCTGACCGGCGACGACAACGCCAATGCGCTGGACGGAGACGCCGGCAACGACGTGCTGGCCGGCAATGGCGGCGACGACATCCTGATGGGCGGCGAAGGCAAGGACACCGTCATCGGCGGTGCCGGCAACGATGACCTGGCCGGCGAGGCTGGCTTTGACAGCGTCAGCGGCGGCGACGGCGACGACGAGATAGAGCAGGACATTGAGGCCGTGAGCGACACGCTCGATGGCGGGGCCGGCCGCGACACGGCGGACTACAGCGGCACCGACCTGAGGGGGCTGGCCACAACCGGCATCGTGGCCAAACTGGATGCCGACGGCAAGGGCCTGGGCAATGGCACGGTGGTCAAAACCCTGGACGGCACCTTTGCGGCTGTTGGGGCCAAGGGCCAGTACATCCGCATTTACCACAACGATGATGCGCCAAATGTCCTTGGGTCGCTTCACCTGTCGTTGACCGAACTGAAAGTGTTTGCCGGAGGCAAGAACGTGGCCGCCGAGATCGCGAGTACGTCCGGCGCCGACGAGGGATTCGTTGCCGACGAAGGCAACAACCCTGGTGCACTCACGAATGCCAAGGTTGGTGGCGCGTGGAACGGAGAACTGTCCACCGGAAGTAATGTTGCTTATGCGTATGGAACGAAGAAGGCCTATATCGAGCTGAAGCTGGACAGCGTGCAGTACATCGACTCGATCGCCCTGTGGGGCCGGGATGGCACGCCGCTCTTTAGCGACAACCTGCGCGTCTACATCTCGGAAACACCGTTCAATCAGGACTTCCCCGCGCCGGGCAGCAGCCTCAACCCGTCTTACAAGGACTTGGCGGGCAACCCGAAGTTGACCCGTATAGATATCGGGAAGGTAACGACACCTTGTTGGGTGGTGGAGGCAATGACAAGCTATACGGCGATGCCGGCGCCGATACGCTCTACGGCGAGGATGGCGATGACGAGTTGAACGGCCAGGATGGCAACGATTACCTTGAGGGCGGCGTAGGCGCCGACACTCTGGTCGGTGGGAAGGGTTCGGATTCCTACATATTCGGACGCGGATGGGGCCGGGACGTGGTGAAGGAAAACGATACAACGCCCGGCAACACGGATGTGCTGAAGTTCTCCAATATCAGGGCCAACGAACTGTTTTTGCGCCGGGTTTCCGACAACCTGGAAGTCAGCGCCCTAGGCAGCGACGACAAGGTGACGATCGACGGCTGGTACCGGGATGGCAATGCTCATCATGTGGAGCAGTTCAAATCAGGCGACGGAAAAACCCTGTCGGACTCCAATGTGGACAAACTGGTCCAAGCCATGGCGGCCTTTGTCGGTACGCCGATGTCCACAAGCGCACTGCTGTCGAATTACCAGACAGTGATATTTCCTGTGCTGGCCGCTAACTGGCAGTGAATGGGCGGCCCTTGCGGCTGGTGCAAGGGCCGTAATAGAGGAATGAGCGGGGGCTTGCCCGTAGGGCCCGGCCCCTGCCCGCTCCGTGGCTTGTACGCCTTATTTCTTCATCTCGTCCTTGCCCATGGCGTCTTTTTTCATGCCGTCCTTGGACATGTGATCCTTCTTCATCTTGTCTTTTTTGGCCATCTTGTCGTCGTGCTTCATGCCGTCTTTGGCCATCGCGTCCTTGCCCATGGCGTCTTTACCCATCGCGTCCTTGCCCATGGCATCTTTCTTCATGCCATCCTTGGCCATGGCGTCCTTGCCCATGGCATCTTTGCCCATGGCATCTTTGCTCATGGCATCTTTGCCCATGGCGTCTTTTTTCATGGCGTCCTGCGCCAGGGCGCTGCCGCCGGCGGCGAACAGGCAGGCGGAGAGAAGGGCGGTGGTCAAAGTTTTGGTGTTGATGTTCATGATGATGTTGTCCTTGATGAAAGAGTGTTGGAAAGGTTTTGAAAAAAAACGGCAAGGGCTGGAGAGATACATGAATGCCTTGCCGGCGTTGCGGGGTCTCTGAGCGGGCTCAGCTACCTCCGAACCAGTTGTAGCCCTGGTCTTCCCAGTAGCCGCCAGGGTAGGTGTTGGTGACAAAAATCGCCTGGATGTGTTTGGGGTTCTTGTAGCCGAGCTTGGTGGGCATGCGCAGCTTCATGGGGAAACCGTATTTGGGCGGCAGCACCTGGCCGTCATACGTCAACGCGAGCAGGGTCTGCGGGTGCAGGGCGGTGGCCATGTCTATGCTGGTGAAGTAGTCGTCGGCGCATTTGAAACCGACGTATTTGGCTGTCGTGTCGGCGCCGACCTTGCGCAAAAAGTGAAAGAAGGGCACACCGCCCCATTTGCCGATGGCGCTCCAGCCTTCGACGCAGATGTGGCGCGTGACCTGGTCGGCCTGGGGCATGGCGCGCAGTTCGGGCAGCGACCATTTGCGCCTGTCGGCGACCAGGCCGGCGACTTCAAGGCGATAGCTTTCTTCCTCGACTTCGCGCACCTCGTCTTCGCCGTAGTAGGCGTTGAAGGGAAAAGGCCGCGTGATCATGGAATCGGGATAAGTGGGCGCCAGCCGGTTCGGGTCGAACAGTGATGCCTGCACGTCGTCGTTGAGGCGCGAGATGCGGGTGAGGGCGGTGTTGACGGATTCGCTGTCGTCGAGCATGCAGCCGCTCAGCATGGCCAGGCCGCCGAGGGTGAGGGAGCCGCGCAGGAAGTTGCGGCGGGCCTGGGAGAGCTTGTTTGCTGTGGCGATGCGGTCCACGGCTTCTTGAAGGATGGCGTCACCGTCGATGTGGGTGAGGCGCCTGGGGCGTTGGATATTCATGTTTGTTCCTTGAGGCTTGCGGGAATTGATCAGCGGCCGCGCAGCATGTAGACCAGCGTTTTGGGCACCAGGGCCACCATGACCAGGTGCACGGCGACAAAGCCGGCCAGCGCGGCCATGGCAAAAAAGTGGACGAGGCGCGCGCCTTCATAACCACCCATCAATTCACGCAGCAGCGGGAATTGCACCGACTTCCACAGCACCAGGCCGGACACGACGATGAGCACGCTGTCGGCCATTACAAAAAGGTAAGCCAGGCGCTGCACCATGTTGTAGTGGCGCGGGTCGGCGTGGGCCAGCTTGCCTTTGAGGGCGGCCAGCAGGTCGGCCGCGATGCCTTTGATGGAAAGCGGAAAGAATTTGTGGAACAGCCGCCGCGTGAAGAGGTTGAAGGCCAGGTAGAGGATGCCGTTGAAGAACAGCAGCCACATGGCGGCGAAGTGCCACTGCAGGGCGCCGCCCAGCCAGCCGCCCAGGGTGAGGTCTTTGGGAATCGCGAAGCCCAGGAAGGCGGTGGCGTTGTAGATGCGCCAGCCGCTCATCATCAGCACGACGACGGCCAGCGCGTTAAGCCAGTGCATGGCGCGCAGCCAGGCTGGGTGTATGGCTTGTTGTTTGCCTGTATTCATCAAGTGCTCCTTAAAGTTACCCGCAAAGCTCGCTGTCCCCGTGAGAGGGCGGGTATTGCGGCCGCGAAGTTGTTGCGCGTTGAGGTTTGGTCGGGCGGGGCGCGCTTTTCTTACAGTCCCCTGGTATTTATTTGCGGGCAAGGAAACTTGCGCCGGCAAGTGAGGCTGGATCAGCGCTCGCGTTGCACGGCGAAGTCCACGAGCTGGGCCTGGCGGACCCGGACCGTGGTTTTGAGGGGATCGCGAAGCGTTGGGCTCCAGGGCAGGGGAATGTTGTCCGGAGAGATCTCGAGCAGGTGTTCGCCGGCGGCGACCGACGGGAATTCATAGCGGCCCTGGGCGTCTGTTTGCGTCACGTAGCGCCGGTCAAGCATGACGGTGACGCCGGGCACGCCGCCTTCGGAAGCTTCGCGCCGGCCGTTGGCGTCGGCGTCAAAAAACACGGTGCCGGCCAGGCTGCCGGCGCCGGTTCCGGGCAGGCCGCCCAGCGGCGCGGTCGGCACTCCGGCATGGTCCTGGTAGCGCAGCAGTAACTGGATGCTGCGGTTGGCCTGGGTGTTGGCCACCGGTTGTAGCGTTGCCGCGGTCAGGGCCGAGACGACCAGCGCCTGCGGGGTTTCCCGGCCGCGCGACTCGGTGTAGCGCAAGGCCAGCGACCATCCGGCGGAAGCCTGCCAGTTCAGGCCGACGTTGGCGTTGAGTGATTCGCCGCCGTTGCCGCGCGTGCCGCGCAGGGAGGCATCCAGCGACCATTGGGGCCAGGGCGACACGGTGCCGAGCACGCCCCAGACCAATCCACTGGTGGGATTGGCGCTCCCGCGTATGCGCTCCAGGGCCAGTGAGGTGCTGAGAAGGGCCGTCCACAGCACGGGCCAGCTGTGGTCGACGCCCAGGCGCAGGGTGTGCGCGCCGCCGGAGGCCTTGGCCAGGTCGGCCCGCCACTGCGTCTGGCCCCAGTCGCCGTTGCGGTTCCATGACAGCTGGACGGCCTGGCCCGGGCTGGTGGTGGTGCGAAAACTCAAAGCGGCCCCGACGGTGTTGCTGATGTCCAGCAGGTAGCGGCCGTTCAGGTTGACGAACGCGCTGCGCCCGGAAGCACCACCGGCCAGCTGGCCGCCGCTGACGGTGTCGCTCAGTTCGGCGGCAAACCCGGCCTGCCACTGGCGTGTGGCGGTGTCGCCTTGCCAATACAGTCCCTGCAGGTCGCCGGCCAGCCCTGTGGCGCCCCAGCGCAAATTGGGCTCGAAGCGGAAAACGCCTGCGGACTGGCGCCAGCGTTCGGTGCGCCAGGCGGCGTCGAGCCAGAGGCCGGTTGCGCCACCGCTCTGTGTGGCCGTGCTTTGCACCATATTGCCCTGCAGGCGCAGGCCGCCAACACGTTCGTTGGCCGTACCGTAGCCGGCGGCCAGGCCRGATCCCCAGGGGGACGGCCCCTCCCAAGAGGCGGCGGCGAACCAGGCGCTGGTGTTTTGGCTGATGCCGGCGCCCGCGCTGTCTGGAATGTCCTTGCCGGTGATCAGCTGGAATGCCACGTCGCTGCGCTCACCCGTTTTGGCCGCCTTGCCGGCGGGCAGGCGAAATTGCGCGCCTGCCGACGTGATGCTGCTTGCCGAGCTTTCAAATCCGTTGCTGTTGAAGCCGGTGAAGAGGCCGGTGCGGCCGGTTGCCGCGTTGAGGGCTATGGAATCAGCGAGGTACCACTGGCCGCCCACGCCGTGGATCGGGGTTGACGGTATGGACACCCGGCCCGTGCCGCGCGCCAGCCGGGTACCGGTGGTGTTGATGTTGCCGGCGTTGTGGTTGGCAAGCCATCCACCGTCGAGCGGCAAGGCACGCTGGTCTATGCGCCAATCGCTGTCGCCGCCCTGCGCCCGGCCACTCGATGCGCCGGAGCCTTGCCGGGACAGGCTGGCATGGACGGACAGGGCGCCGTGATTGGGCGTTTCCATGAACCCGCCGAGGTCCAGTGCGCGGGTTGCGGTGTTTCCGTTTCCTGATTGCTTGAAGACGGCGTAGTCCGCGTGCCAGCTTCGCGGCCAGCCGGTTTCGTTGTACTCGCTGGCTTTGAGTTGGAGGCCGCCGTCGAGGCCGGRCTGGCCGTCCATGACACGGTCAACGTAAGAGCCTGCAGCCTGCGTGCTTGCCGGCTGGCCCAGCGCCGCGGCGCTTGTGAAGAGCATGCCCAGGCCCGCGAGGCCGCGGCGGCACCATGGCGTGAAAAGAAGCAGGAGGGCGGCGGGCGAATGCGCCTGCCCTTTCATGGCGCGAAGCGCTGTTCGAAGTTGTGTGTCTTGCCCTTGCCCCATTCGAGCTTTCCGCGCACTGTGACGGGAAAGCGGATGGTCGCAGTGCTGTCCTGGTCGCCGGGGCTCGTCGCATTCAGGGCAATGCTGCGTGTTTCGCCGGGCAGTATCGGGGTGTTGGCGGGCGAGAATTCGAGCGCGGTGTTTGACGCGTCCGTGCCGCTCAGGAAGCCGCCGACGCGGCCGTGGGCCGTGCCCTTGTTGCGTATTTGCAGGACGGGTGTGGGCTGGCCGTTCACGGCCTGGACTGACGCCCCGGCGATGCTCAAATCCGGTGCGGCGCCGCCGACGGCCACATAGACCACGATGCCCAGGCGGACTGAAAACGGGATGGGCGGACCGGACTCCATGCGGGTGAGCTGCTCCTGGCCTTCGAGCAAGATGGCAAAACGGCACTCCCCGGCTGGGGTGTCGGGTGGGACGTCGATTTCGAAACGGAAACGGTAGGGCCGCCCGCCCGCCATGATGAGCTCGCGCCGCTCGATGGCGACCCATGGCCGGCAACTGCCGGGCTGCAGTTCGTCGGAGAAGGTGGCCGCGTTGTCCGCTCCAAGGCGCCAGTCGGCCGTCTTGATGCCGAAGCTGGCGGAGGTGGGCGACACATTGGTGATTTCGATGACCTGCCGGCTTCGCTCACCGGGTTTGAGTTCGAGTTCAAAGCGCGGGGGAGATACTGCCAGCGCGAACTCACCGGCCGCGGCGTTGGATGTGATCAATATCATCGCAAAGAAAAAAAGGCCCATCGCGCAGCACCGGACGGGCGCCAACCGGGGATTGGTCATGGGGTATCCACCTCAAAATAAAACTGCAGCGACTGCGGCGACACCAATGCCCTGCCGTCGGTCCTGAGCGTCAGCTCGAGGGTCTCTTCGAGTGACGCCACGCCGGCTCCTTCAAAAACCAGCGTGCGCGCGCCCGAGCGGACGGTTCCCGGCAGCAGGCGGCCTTGGGTACGCCACGCGGCATGGACGGGTTCGCCTGCCACCGGTGCCAGCCCCATATAAAGTTTGACGGGCTGGTTCAGCCAGCGCGACAGGTTCAGGCGCAGGGCCACGCGCACGCCGGCCTCGACCGAGTTGTCGGCCCCGCGGCCTGGAACCAGTTGCCGCCAGCGCATGGGGACAACGCCCTGGCTGACGACGGTGCCGCTATCGTCCACACGCGTTGTGCCGGCTAGCGCGCATTGCTGGGTGATCAGGCCCGCCGCCAGCAGGCCTGTCGCGAGGATGATTCGCGCCAGGCGCGATGGCTTGATCATCATGGCGCCGTCAGGGTGTAGCTGACCCTGCCCGTGAAGCTGCCTGAGCCCACGAACTGCGCATTGGCGTAGCTGAACTGCAGGCAGCTTTCAAACCAGGTGTTGCGTGCGATGCTCAACAGCGTTTGCGATGCGCCACCGACAAATGTGCCGCTGGAGATGGTCGGCGCCGCGTCGGATGTGCCGGCTGAAACCCATGACACCGTGCTGAAAGGAATGCTGTTTCCGCTGGCGTTCACCAGCGACGCCGGCGTTGTCGCGCTGAGGGTAGCGTTGGTGGCCGAACCCGGCGCGCGGTAGAAGCCGCCGACATAGACCTGTGCGGGTATCGTGCAAAACGCGCGGCCATCGTAGGGACTCGTCGCCACGGTGCTATCGCTGGTCATGGCAATGGAGCCGCCACCCAGATTGGCTGCTGGAACAGTGACACTGACGCTGTTGATGGTGGCGTTGTTGCCGGGCGTGCCGCCTGAGTTGAAGTTTCCCCCCGTCATGGCGCCGGAACCTACTTGCAGAAACAGTGAACGGGTACCGGGTGTAATGCTGAAGGAAAAGGCTTGGACAGCGGTGCACAGCAAGGCGCTGCCGATGCCGATGAGCCCGCTGCGCGCGACCGGTGTACCGCAGCGAAAAGGCGATGCGAAGGCAAGGGGGCGCATGGGCGTCGCTTTAAGCTGTTCAGGGCGGGATCAAGGAAATGGCCTCACGGAGGAGGCCATTTTTTTAGGAATAAGGTGAAAGATCAGAGCTGGGTGGCGGTGTAGGTGACGCGGCCGTTTTTGGCGATCGTGCCGCCATAGGTGCCGGCGGCGGGAATGTTTGCATTGAGGTAGCTGTAAGTCCACTTGCCTTCGACGCGGACCAGGCGGTTGGTGGCCGTCAGGGTGGCGGCCGTGCCGGTGCCGCCGGAAGCGCCGGTGTTGAAGGCCGGGTGGGTG
>NZ_JBFUBY010000137.1:0-10702 GCF_056405515.1 Polaromonas sp. P1_G2 | reverse complement strand
GTTGGGATGGGGGCCCGCGGCGTTTGAAGGAGCCCGAACGATGGAGTGTCTCAGAGCCGGCATTGTGTTGAAATAAGCCTCCCCCTCAGGAGACTCCCCCATGAACCGCAGACTCGTACTCCAGGCCGGCGCCACGGCAGCCCTCGCCACCCTGCTTCTTGGCGTCCATGCCCAGCCCGCAGGCGGCAAACGCCAGGGCATCGTGATCCAGGTCAGCGATAACGACCCGGCCAAATGGAACCTGGTGCTCAACAACGCCAAGAACCTGCAGGACGACGTGGGCGCAGCCAACGTCGAGATCGAGATCGTCGCCTACGGCCCCGGCATCAGCATGCTCAAGCTTGAATCACCCACCGGCTCGCGCATCGCCGACGCCGCCAAAGCCGGCATCAAGGTCACCGCCTGCGAGAACACCATGCGCGGCCAGAAGCTGACCAAGGACGACATGCTGGCCGGCATCAGCTATGTGCCCGCCGGCGTCACCGAGATCATGAAGAAGCAGCACGAAGGCTGGGCTTACCTGCGGCCTTGACTTTTATCAGGACCTTGCCACGGCTTGGTCATGGATTGTTCCGGGTGAGCCGGAGGCCTTGCTACACTGTGGCTGTCGAAAAAGGCAGACTTGGTATGGTCAGTCCAGGTCCTTTCAGAAACGAGAGCTCTGCCTCCGCACATCGCCGGAGGCCCCACGACGAACACCGATGCCGTAGAGGCGTCCCCTGTTCGTCCGTGTGGTTCTCAACGTCGACGAACCGCTCCGGCCGGACATCACTCAGGAGCGGACATGAACAATTCTTCCATCTATGACGTCGTAGTCGTCGGGGCAGGCCCGGTTGGCTTGCTGCTGGCCGGTGAACTGCGGCTGGGCGGCGCATCTGTCCTGGTGCTCGAGCAGGCCGACAACCCGGACTCTCCGCTCAAGAGCCTTCCCTTTGGCATGCGCGGGCTTTCAATTCCCACTGCCGAAGCGCTCTATCGCAGAGGACTCCTGGGAGAAGTTCAAGCCTTGCAGGTGCAAAGAGCCAAGGCCCCCGACGGCAAGCCGGCGCCTGTCGCGCATTGGATGGGGCAGACGCGGCGCCCCGGCGGACACTTCGCAGGTATCCAGTTCTTCCAGGACAACATCGACAGCAAGCGGTGGCCATACTGCCTCCCCAACCCGGCAAGCGCGCCCATGGTTTCGACCATGGCGGACCTCGAAGCCGTGCTGGACGCGCATGCGACTACCCTGGGGGTGGATATCCGGCGAGGTGTTGCCGTCGACGGGTTCAGCACTTCGGACGAACACGTGGATGTTCTCGCGGGCATCCAGACCTTTCGCGCCCGCTGGCTCGTCGGATGTGATGGCGGCCGCAGCACCGTGCGCAAAGCCGGCGGTTTTGATTTCTTGGGTACGCAGCCGGAGTTCACGGGCTACTCGGTTGAAGTCGAGCTGGCCGACCCGGAGAAGCTGACGCCGGGGCGCCAGTACACCCCCACCGGGGTGTACACGTTCCAGCCCCCCGGAACGATTGCCATGGTTGACTTTGACGGGGGTGCGTTTCACCGCAACCAACCCATGACCCTGGAGCATGTGCAGTCGGTCTTGCGCCGTGTCGCCGGCCCCGGGGTCACCGTCACGGCGCTCAGGCTCGCCACCACGTGGACCGACCGGGCTTTTCAGGCCGGCCAATACCGCAAAGGGCGGGTGCTTCTCGCCGGGGATGCCGCCCACATCCATTCGCCGCTCGGCGGGCAAGGCTTGAACCTGGGATTGGGAGACGCCATGAACCTCGGATGGAAGCTTGCCTCCACCATTCGGGGCGAAGCGCCGGGCGAGTTGCTGGATACCTATGCCGCCGAGCGCCACCCCGTGGGTGCGCAAATTCTGGACTGGTCGCGTGCCCAGGTCGCGCTCATGCGGCCGGGCGAAAGTTCCCGCGCTCTCGGAAGCATCATGCGCGACCTCATTGAGACACCGGACGGTGCGACCTATTTCGCCGAGCGGGTATGGGGTGCGACCTTGCGGTATGACCTTGGCAACGCGCATCCGCTTGCCGGTCGAAGTGCGCCGGACTTCGAAGTGTCCGATGKCCGAAAACTTGCTGATTACCTGCGTGCCGGAAAGGGCTTGTTGCTCGAGTTCGGCGCCGACACCTTGAGACCCATCGCCGGCGCCTGGAAAGACCGCCTCGCATACGCGCGTGCAAGCACCGATGCCCGGTTCGGCCTGAGTGCGGTGCTCGTACGCCCGGATGGCGTCGTCGGCTGGGCAAGCGAGTCGACATCCGACGCCAAAGAGTTGCTCATACAAACGACGCGATGGTTTGGCACACCTTGATAACGGTGGGTTGGCCGCCCGCACCGGCCGGTGAAAGCGCTGGTTCAGCTTACGGCGCTAAGGGTTGATGAGGTGGCAGATCAGCCGGAAGCAGACCGTGAAGATCACGATCACCAGCGCGATCAGCAACAGCCTGTCGCCGGCCTTGGGCAGGGTTTCCATGGCGCGCAGCGTGATGGTGGTGGCGTCGACCACRCCCACCGCGGCGCTGAAGGCAGCACGAAGGCTGGGCTTACCTGCGGCCTTGATTCGGTGAGGGCCTTTGCCTGAAGGTTCACCTGGCGCGCTGCTGCGCAGTACCATGACTCTTGTCGCCGCGCGTTCGGCGCCGCACAAACCCCCATGGAAATCGAACTCAAGCTGAGGCTGCCCCCTGACGCACTGGCCGCGCTGCGCGCCGACCCGCTGTGGGCCCATACCCGCGCCACGCGCAAGCAGCTGGACAACATCTACTTTGACACGCCGCAGCGCGCGCTGGCCCAGGCCGGCATAGGCCTGCGCCTGCGCAGCGACGGCAAGCACTGGCTGCAAACCGCCAAGGGCGGCGGCAGCAGCCGCGCGGGCCTGCACCAGCGCGAGGAAATCGAATTCCCCGTCGCCGGCCCGGCGCTCGAATGGGGGCCGCTGGCCGGTACAGCTTTTGAGTCGGTTCTGGCGCCCCTCAAAGACAAATTACAGCCGCAATTCCGCACCCGCTTTGAGCGCGAGATCCGCCAGGTCACAGCCGCCGCGGGCGGCATCATCGAGGTCGCCATCGACCACGGCGAAATCCTGGCCGGGGACCACAGCGAAGCGCTGTGCGAGGTGGAACTGGAACTCAAGGGCGGGCCGGTCGACGCGCTGTTCGCGCTGGCCCTGCTGCTGGTGGAACGCCACCCGCTGGTGCTGGACAACCGCAGCAAGGCCGAACGCGGCGACCGGCTGGCCCGCGGCGCGGCGCTGGAGCCTGCCGTCAAGGCCGCTGAACTGGCAACACCCCCGGGTGAGGACGCCCGCGACGCCGCGCGAGAGGCCGTGCAAGCCTGCCTGGCCCACTGGCAGGCCAATGAAGCCGGCTTCCTCGCCCAGCCCCAGGCCGGGCACTATGACAGCGAATACCTGCACCAGCTGCGCGTCGCGGTGCGGCGCCTGCGTGTGGCCTGCGGCCCGCTGGCCGGCGCGGCCGAATGGCGGCAGGAAGCGCTGGCACCCTTGCAGGACAGCCTGCGCGCACTGGGCCAACGCCTGGGCGCCGCCCGCGACTGGGACGTCTTCATCGAAGAAACCTGGCCCCCGCTGGCGGACAGCCTGCACGACGCGGCGCTGCGCCAGAAGCTGCAGGAGACCATCGCCCTGCAACAGGCCACCGCGCGCCTGCAAGCCCAGGCCGCCCTCGAGGAACGCGACACCCAGCACCTGCTGCTGCAGCTGGGCCGCTGCCTCACCCAGCCCGAGGACGAAGGTCCACCCGTGCCCTTTGACGCGCTCACGGCGCAGCTCGAGAAACTGGACCACAGGCTACGGCAAGCCCTGCCCCGGCTGGAACAGCTAAGCCCCACGCGACTGCACCGCCTGCGCATCACCGCCAAAAAGCTGCGCTACCTCACCGAGTTCATCGCCGGCCGCTATGACGCCAAAGCCATCGAAGACTGGCTGGACTGGCTCAAAAAGGCGCAAACCGTTTTTGGCGTGCACAACGACCGCGTGACGGCCAGGGCTCATATCGAGACCCTTTGCAGTGGCATGGACCAGCCCGGCAAGCTGCAGCACAGCCTGCAGGCGGCGCTGCGCGAGCAGGAGCAGCCTGAGCTTTCGCTGCCTGAGTTGCCTGAGCCTTACTGGCGCTCGTGAAGACCGGAACCGGGGTGTAAAATCGCCGCGAGCCCGCCCCTGGCGCGGCTTCAGCGCAAAAGGTGGTTCGTCAGCAGCCACACAACGCGGGTGTAGTTCAATGGCAGAACGGCAGCTTCCCAAGCTTCATACGAGGGTTCGACTCCCTTCACCCGCTCCATATCCCTGGATCTTGATTCTTTGAAGATTTAGCGGCAATTTCCATTCCCCATCCAGCCCTGCTGTCAAAAAGATATACGCCAAGGGGCCAACTCACTGAGCACGAGCGGATGGCGATGGCATCCGGGCGCAGTTCCAGGTACAGCAGGGTAGGCTAGACTTCCATCGCGGTGAGCAGCCGTAGTACATGGGTCCGGCCCAAGAGCCTGCGGTCATCAGCTGCGGTCAAGGCCGTTGCTCTGCAGGAGTCATTCACATGCGCCACCTCGCTACCGCCGTCGTTTTGATCCTCAATGCGCTTGCCGCGTCCGCCGCGCAGGTGGGTGTACTTCCACCTCTGGACGAAGCAGCCGGGCGCCTGCAACGCCAAACACCGGCGCTGATGGCCAGCGCCAGGGTGCCGGGGCTATCCATGGCACTCGTTACCGACAAAGGATTGGCCTGGCACGGTACGTTCGGCCTGGCGAATGCGCGCACGCGGGAACCGGTGGCGGAGGACACCGTGTTCGAGGCCGCTTCACTGAGTAAAGCGGTTTTCGCCTATGCGGTGCTGCAACTCGTGGACGCCGACCTGCTCGAGCTGGACACTCCGCTCGTGCGCTACCTCCCGGGTGGCTACGAAGTGGGAGAAGACCCGCGCCTTGCGCAGATGACGGCGCGCCATGTGCTGAGCCATCGCACGGGCTTTCCGAACTGGAGGACGGCGGGAGCACCCTTGACGATTCATTTCACGCCGGGTGATCGCTTCAGCTATTCAGGAGAAGGCTTTGTCTACCTTGCCAGTGTGGTGGAACGCATCACCGGGGAAAGCACCGAGCGCACGGTAAAGCGGCTGGTTTTCGACCCCCTGGGCATGACGCACAGCAGCTTCCTCTGGCAAGACAGCCATGCGCAACGCAAGGTTTTCGGCCATGACACACGCGGCGAGCCGCAAGGGCAGCGGCGCTGGGCATCTGCGAACCCTGCCGCCAGCCTGAGCACCACAGCGCCGGATTACGGGCGCTTCCTGGTCGCAGTGTTAAACGGCGAACGATTGAAGCCGGACACCGCAGCGCAGATGCTGCGCAGCCAGGTTCGCGTGGGGCCATTTACGAGCAGCATTGGCCGGCCGGCAACACCGCTTTCGGACGAAGTCACCTGGGGCCTCGGTTGGGGGCTGCAACAACGAAACGGGGACGAAGCGTTTTGGCACTGGGGCGACAACGGAAACACCAAGGCCTTCGCAGTGGTATCGCGCACGCATCGACGTGGCCTCGTGTTCTTTGCAAACGGCGCGAACGGTCTGTCAATCGCAGCAGACCTCGTGGCGTTGGCCATGGGGGAAGGAGGGCAGCCGGGTCTGGAGTGGCTCGACTACCGGCGCTGGCAGAACCTGCCGCCCGGCAGTCGCGGCGACCTCCCGCCTCAGCTATTGCACTAACGTCCTGCGAAGGATGTTCATGGCAAAGGCCGGCTGTCTCTATCGCCGCAGCAAACTTTCAAAATATCGCCCGAGCGCCAGGTTGAACGCCTGGGGTGCTTCCAGTGGAGGCAGATGCGCCATGCCCTGAAGTACCAAGCTTTGGGCCCCGGGTATGCGCTGCGCAACAAGCGCGCACCTTTCCTGCAAGTGCGGGAGGTCAAGATCGCCCCACATCACGAGCGCAGGCGCTTTGATCGCTTCCAGCTGTTCCCATGCTGAAGGTTCTTCGGATGCCGGGCCAGGGTCGGCTGCCCGTAAAGCGCTACCGTTCATCGAAAGGAAGAGCCGGCGAATCTCACCGCCTACCCGATCTGGCGGACTCAAGGGGCCGTCCAGCCAAAGACGTGCCTGAAGCTCATTCTTTGCATCCAGGTCGCCCTGCGCCGCAGCAGCGCTGATTGCATCCATCAGGGCTTTGACCGAATCGCCGTATCGTGGCGCCGGCGCGCCGCTAACGCCGGGAGAAACCAGCACCAGACCGCCCACCCGGTCCGGCCGCGCCAACGCCGCGTCGATGGCTACGCGGCCTCCCATGGAACAGCCCACCAGCACCGCACGGTCATATCCCAAAGAATCCATCACGTCCCTAAGGTCGGCCACATTTGAATACGGCGTTGGCCTCAATGTGCGCGATTCTCCAAAGCCACGGCGGTCGTAACTCACCACAGGATGGATTGTTGCCAGCCAGTCCCATTGGCCTTGCCACATTCTTCGATCCGCGACGTTGGCGTGCAGCAAAACAACCGGCATGCCCACTGCCCCATGGTTTGTCTCGTATTCCACGGCCAGCAACGCGCCAGGAACTTCATGCAGCTTCATTGTTTTCATGGCTATGACGATACTGATTGCAGGCCCTGGATGTCAACTGTGATGGCCGGCCGCTTGCCAGTCGCCCAGCAGTGGCTCACCCGATGCCGTGCTGGCGCAGCAGCGCCTCCTCGTCCCCGGTGATCCAGCCGAACACCCTGGCCGTGGTGCCTTCAAGACGCACTAGATAGACGTTGGTGAAGGGGATGACTTTTTCCTGGCCTTTGGCCTTGTAGGTCGCGCTCCATTCCACGCGGGCCAGTCCGTGAAGCTCGTCAATTACCGAGACATGGAGATTGCGCACCACCATTTGCTGCACGCCTGTTTCACGATAGTGCTTGAAACCCTGCACCGTCACCTTTTTGAATTCTTCATCGTTCTTGCCCGCGAAGAGGCCCGAGGGCGATGCGGCGATAAACGAATCCGCATAGAGTGCCGCGACGGCCGGCAGGTCGACTTCGCCCTTTAAGCCGGCGTTGAAGTGGCCTTCATAACGATCAAACAATTGCCGCACCGCTTGCTCCATCTCGTGGGAACCGGCTTCCTTGTTCATGACATGCACCCCTTTAAATGTCACCCTCTCTCTTTCACAAAATCGAAGATCAGCTCCGCGCACTGCGCCGCGTGCGTCTCGAGCAGAAAATGCGGGCCGTCGAGGACATGCGCCTCCATGTGCGGCAAGTCCCGTAGCCAGGACACGATTTCAGCGCAGTCGAAGAAGCTGTCATGCYGTCCCCAGAGCATGAGCGCCGGCGGCTGGTGCTGGCGCAGGTAACGGCCGATGTCCTTGAACCGGTCGGCATAACGGCCATAGTCCTTGACCAGGGCGCGCTGCAGTTCAAGATGGCCGGGCTGGCTCATGATGCGCCAATCCTCTATCCAGTTGTCGGCGGAGATGCGCGAGGCGATGTCCTCCGGTATGCCGCCGACGTACTGGGCGCGCACCCCTTCGAAGCTCAAATGCGCCGTGGCGGCTTCTTCATTTTCTTTCGACGGCGTATCCCAATAGGCAATCGTGTCCTGCCAGGCCGGGCCAAAGCCGGTGCGATGCGCGTTGGCGTTCTGGATCACCAGGCCCAGCACGCGGCGCGGGTCGCGCATCGCAAGGTCTAGCGCGACGGGTGCACCGTAGTCGTGCACATACAGGTAGGCGCTGGCCACGCCAAGCTTTTTCAGCAGGTCCTCGATCACATCGGTGAAGCGCGCGAAGCTCGGATCGGGAATGAGGCCTGATTGGCCGAAACCCGGAAGATCCGGCGCGATCACAAAACACGTTTCCGACAAGCGCGGGATGATGTTCCTGAAGGTTCGTGACGAGCTCGGAAAACCATGCAGGAGCAGGAAGGCGGGATTGCTCCGGTTTCCGGCGAGCACAGCGGAAATCCTGCAGCCGGCAATATCAAAATCCTCACGGCGCGCTGGGCTGTCCGTCATTTCGGTTCTCCCCGGCGATGGATGGGTGGGTTCAAAGAGTCAGCCTAGCCGCCCCTGCGTGGTGGCGTGTGGGAATATGGTGCGGCGCGGTATCGGACGCTTTCCCGTCGCCTGCCTGGCGCTTCCCGGGGGCAATTCCCCTATGCCAGCGCGTCCCTCCCAATTGTTCTAAAAACAGAACGCAGACATGCGGTTTTGCCCCCTAATGGGGCGTCTTTTTTCCCCCATCTGCCCTGTGTTGGCCCGGTTCTTGCCGGCCTCACCACAGGAAACAGGAGAAACACGCGATGAAAAAGATTCTGGGCATTTACAGCAACCCCCATGGCCACTGGGTCGGTGACGGTTTCCCCGTGCGCTCGCTGTTCACCTATGACACGCTGGGCTCGCATGTGAGCCCCTTCCTGTTGCTGGACTATGCCGGCCCGGCGCAGTTTGAGCCCACCGACACGCCGCGCGGCGTGGGCCAGCACCCGCACCGTGGTTTTGAGACCGTGACCATCGTCTACAAGGGCGAGGTCGAGCATCGCGACTCCACCGGCAACGGCGGCGTGATCGGCCCGGGCGACGTGCAGTGGATGACGGCGGCATCCGGCATCCTGCATGAGGAATTCCACTCGCGCGAATTCACGCGCACGGGCGGGCCGTTTGAGATGGTGCAACTGTGGGTCAACCTGCCGGCCAAAGACAAGATGGCGGCGCCGGGCTACCAGGGCATCCTGGACAAGGACATCCCGCGGGTGGACCTGCCGGACGGCGCGGGCACGGTGCGCGTGATCGCGGGCGACTATGAGGGCCACAAGGGGCCGGCGCGCACCTTCACGCCGATCGACGTCTGGGACATGCGGCTGCGCGAAGGCAAGACGGTGGTGCTGACCATTCCCGAAGGCCGCACGGCGGCGCTGGTCGTGCTGCGCGGCACGGTGCAGCTCAACGGCCAGGAAGTGGTGCGCGAAGCGCAGATGGCGCTGCTGGAGCGCGAGGGCGAAGCGCTGCAGATTGAAGCCAACGGCGACGCCACCCTGCTGCTGCTCAGCGGCGAGCCGATCGACGAGCCCATCGTGGGCCATGGGCCGTTTGTGATGAACACCCGTGAGGAAATCCTGCAGGCGATGAAGGATTTCAACGCGGGGCGTTTTGGGCGGATGGCGGGCTGAACCCCGCACAGCCCCACGGGCTGTGCGATGGCTTTAGCCGAGCTTCAGGTTCACGTTCTTGGTATACGTGAACTCCATGAGCTCGGCAAAACATTCCTCGCGCCCAATGCCCGATTGCTTGACGCCGCCGAAAGGCGCGCCCATGAAGTGCTGGCTGGAGTTGTTGATCCACACATAACCGGTGTGTATGCGTTTGGCGGCGCGGTGCGCGGTGTTGATGTTCTGCGTCCAGATGGAGCCGGTGAGGCCGAAGTCGACGCCGTTGACCTGCTCGAACAGGCTGTCTTCGTCAGTCCATTTAAAGACCGACATGATGGGGCCGAAGACTTCTTCCTGCGCCAGACGCATGTGCGGTTTCATGTCGGCGAACACGGTGGCTTCGTAGAAGAAGCCGTCTTTCAGCGCCTCGTCCGTAGGCTGCTTGCCGCCGCAGACCAGACGGCCGCCGTCTTCCAGGCCCTTGGCAACGTAGCCCTGCACTTTCTCGAGCTGCGCGCGGCTGACCAGCGAGCCCATGGTGGTCCTGGGGTCGGTCGGAATGCCGGGCTTGTGGCGCTCGGGCAGCAGCTTGACGACTTTCTCCAGAACCTGGTCATGGATGGACTCGTGCAGGAAGACGCGGCTGGTGGAGCCGCAGCTCTGGCCCGACCAGGTGAAGTTCATGCCGCCGATGATGCCGTTGACGAGTTTGTCGATATCGGCATCGGGGTAGGCGATGAGCGCGTTTTTGCCGCCCAGCTCCAGCAGCACGGGCTTCAGGTTGTCGGAGGCCGTCTTCATGACGGCCTTGCCCGTGGGCACGCCGCCTATCAGCGTGATCTTGCGCACCAGCGGATGCTTGCCCATGGCGTCGCCGCACTCGCGGCCGCCGCATAAAAAGTTGGCGACGCCGGGCGGGAAGACGTCGCCCACGAGTTCAGCCAGCCGCAGGATGGACAGGGGTGCCTGGTCGGGCGACTTCACCACCACGGTGTTGCCGGCGGCCAGCGGTGCGGCCAGGCGGGCGGCGGCGAACATGAAGGGGTGGTTGTAGGCGACGATGCGGGCGATCACGCCCAGCGGCTCCTGCAGCGTGTAGTTGAAGTTGCCGTCGCCCATGGGGATGGTTTCGCCCTTGATCTCGGTGGCCAGGCCCGCGAAGTAATCCAGGCAGTCGGCGGCAAAACCCGCGTCCATGGCCAGGGCCGACACCGGGTTGCCGTTGTTGAGCGAGTCCAGCAACGCCAGCGGCACCGCATGCTCGCGCAGCACGGCAGCAGCCTTTCGCAGGTAGCGGCCGCGCTCCACGGGCGGCGTGGCGGCCCAGGCCGGAAACGCCGCGTGGGCGGCCTGCACGGCGGCATCCACATCGGCCGCATCGGCGATGGGGGCCGAGGTGATGGCTTCGTTGTAGGTCGGGTTAAAGGTGTCGGCATAGCCGCCGGCCTTGGGCGCATGCCAAGCGCCGCCGTAGTACAGGCCGCGTTGGGTCGGCAGGATGCCGACGGGGATTTCGTGTGCGCGCATGTGTTTGCTTCCTTTGATGCTCTTGTGTTA
>NZ_JBFUBY010000136.1:0-12605 GCF_056405515.1 Polaromonas sp. P1_G2 | reverse complement strand
GATGTGGACTTCGGTCTGCGGATGCTCGGTCTCGTAGACCAGGTCGTCCCAGCGCCTGAGGTTGGCGGGCGGCGTGTTGAGGCGCAGCTTGTCGCAGATCAGGCCGTCCAGGCCCTGCTCGTGCAGCATGCGCGGGACCTTGTAAATCGTGTCGACGTCCCACATCGAGATCACGCCCCATTCGGGAACGTTGGAGAACAGCGAAATTTTCTCGCGCTCCTCGTTGGGAATGCGGCGGTCGGCGCGGCACAGCAGCACGTCGGCCTGGATGCCGATCTCGCGCAGCTGCTTGGCGGTGTGTTGCGTCGGCTTGGTCTTGAGCTCGCCGGCGGCGGCGATCCAGGGGACGTAGCTCAGGTGCACGAAGGCGGTGTTGTTGGCGCCCAGGCGCAGGCTCATCTGGCGCACGGCTTCCAGGAAGGGCAGCGACTCGATGTCGCCGACGGTGCCGCCGATTTCGACGATAGCGACGTCGACCGCGTCGGGGGTTTCGTAACCGGCGCCGCGCTTGACGAATTCCTGGATTTCATTGGTGACGTGCGGGATGACTTGCACGGTCTTGCCGAGGTAGTCGCCGCGGCGCTCTTTTTCGAGCACGCTTTTGTAGATCTGGCCGGTGGTGAAATTGTTGGCCTTGCGCATGCGCGTTTCGATGAAACGCTCATAGTGGCCGAGGTCCAGGTCGGTTTCAGCGCCGTCGTCGGTCACGAACACTTCGCCGTGCTGGAAGGGCGACATCGTGCCCGGATCCACGTTGAGGTAGGGATCGAGCTTGATTAAAGTGACTTTGAGGCCTCGCGATTCCAGGATCGCAGCTAAGGAGGCTGAGGCGATTCCCTTGCCCAGGGAAGACACCACACCGCCGGTGACGAAGACAAATTTGGTCATGTCAGGTACGAACCGCAAGTTCGTAGAGGTGGTAAACGGAGATTATACGGGTTGCCCGCCGGGATACCGGCCGCAAGGCCATTGAATTTCGGGGCAAAGCCATTCCAGGCTTGCATGGCGGCTTGCGGGCCGGGCATGGCCAGCCGTTAAGCGTGTGGGGGCTTGTCTAGCTGATACATTGCGGAACATGACGAATCAAGCGACTCCTTTGGGAAACGGCGCAGACGGCGGTGAAGCCCTGGACCTGGCCGGCAAACACATCGTGCTGGGCCTGTCGGGTGGGATCGCCTGTTACAAGGCGGCCGAACTGTGCCGGGCCCTGATCAAGGCCGGCGCSACGGTACAGGTGGTCATGACCGAGGCGGCCGAACAGTTCATCACGCCCGTCACGATGCAGGCCTTGAGTGGCCGGCCGGTCTACACCAGCCAGTGGGACAGCCGCCCTTCCGGTGGGATGAGCAACAACATGGCGCACATCAACCTGTCGCGCGAGTCCGACGCCATCCTGGTTGCGCCCATGAGCGCCGATTTCATGGCCAAGCTGCTGCACGGGCGCGCCGACGACCTGTTGAGCCTGATGTGCCTGGCCCGTCCCATCGACAAGGTGCCGCTGCTGGTGGCGCCGGCCATGAACCGCGAGATGTACGCCCACCCGGCCACGCAGCGTAATTTCGTGCAACTGGACGCCGACGGCGCCACGGTGCTGGGCGTGGGCAGCGGTTTCCAGGCCTGCGGGGAGACCGGCGACGGGCGCATGCTGGAGCCCGAGCAGATCCTTGAGGACCTGGTCGCCTTTTTCGCGCCCAAGGTGTTGGCCGGCCGGCGGGTGCTGGTCACCGCAGGCCCCACCTACGAAGCCATAGACCCGGTGCGTGGCATCACCAACCTGTCCAGCGGCAAAATGGGCTTTGCCATCGCGCGCGCGGCGCGCGAGGCGGGCGCCGAGGTGACCGTGGTCGCCGGCCCGGTGAGCCAGCCCACGCCGCGCGGCGTGACCCGCGTCGACGTGCGGTCCGCGCAGCAGATGCTGGAGGCGGTGGCTGCGCGTGCCCAGGCCGCCGATGTTTTTATTGCCACGGCGGCGGTTGCCGACTGGCGGCCCGCCGCGCCCTCGGCCCAGAAAATCAAGAAAGACGGCTCCGGACAGGCGCCTCAGCTCGCGTTCACAGAGAACCCCGACATCCTGGCCACCGTCGCCCAATCGGTGGCGGCGCAGGCAGGCCGGCTTTTCTGCGTGGGTTTCGCTGCGGAAAGCCAGGACCTCGCGGAAAACGCCGAGGCCAAGCGCCTGCGCAAAAAAGTGCCGCTGCTGGTCGGCAACATCGGCCCCGACACCTTCGGCCAGGACCATAACGCGCTGCTGCTGGTGGATGCGCAGGGCAGCACGGCGCTGCCCCGGGCCTCCAAGCTCTTGCTGGCGCGGCAACTGGTCAGGGAGGTCGCGACCAGGATGGCGGCGGCTCCTTCCAAAGGAAAGGCGGCCGCACCGTGAACCTCCCCTCGAACACGCCGCCGGACGGCGATTTCGCCAGCTATGTGGAGCGCCTGACGCATGCGAATGCGTCGGCCGGCGCCCGTGAAGACCTGCTCAAGCCCCAGGAAAAGACTTCGCTTCGCGCCCCTTCTGCGTCTGCGGCAAGCGCCGCTACGCCTCCCGTCAAACCCGCCTCTGCTGTTGCTACCGGCGCTGCCTTTTTGACCCACGTCAAATGGGTGGTCGTCCTGTGGATCGCCACCCAGGTGCTGGATGAAGTACTGCCCGGCGCCGGTTTCCTGTTTCTGCCCGCGCTGCTGGTGTACGGCGCGTGGGCGATCTTTCAGGCCAACCGCCGGTCATCCGGCGCGCTGGTTCAGCGCCTGCGCGAACTGGCGCGGCAAGCCGCCGAAGAAGCTCAGAAAAATCAACCACCGAAGAAAAAATAGTTCATGCACATCGACGTCAAGATTCTCGACCCGCGCCTCCAGGACAATCTCCCCGCCTACGCCACGCCCGGCAGCGCCGGCCTGGACCTGCGCGCCTGCCTGGACGCGCCTCTCACGCTGGCCGCCAACGCCTGGCAACTGGTGCCCACCGGCATTGCCATCTACCTGCACAACCCGGGCTATGCCGCGCTGATCCTGCCGCGCTCCGGCCTGGGCCACAAGCACGGCATCGTGCTGGGCAACCTGGTGGGACTGATCGACAGCGACTACCAGGGGCAGCTGATGGTCAGCGCGTGGAACCGCAGCGACGTGCCTTTCACCATTGAACCCATGGAGCGCATCGCGCAATTGATGATCGTGCCTGTAGTGCAGGCGCAGTTCAATGTGGTCTCCGAATTCCCCGCCAGCGAGCGCGGAGAGGGCGGCTACGGCTCCACCGGCAAAGCCTGAGCCCGGCGCGCTGCGCGCCACTGTGCGGGAAATGGGTGGTGGGGGTTTTCCTACAACCCCTGCAACAAGCCTCCCACGCCGCCACAGGCCCAATCCTCACCCGGGATGGCCTGGGTCCCGTCCTTAATGGGTCATGAGAGTCCCCGTGCATGTGCATGCTGATGCCGGGATCTCATGAACTATCAAAAGGAGAGACTCATGCGAAACACATCCCGCTTTATTTCATCCGCTTCCGTGGTGCTGGCGCTGGCCGCCCTGGCGGCCTGCGCACCCATGAACCCTCCGCCGACGTCGGACGCGAACTACCCGCCGGCCTATCCGAACACCGCCAGCTACCCTAACCAGACCTATCCCGCCGGAACCTACCCGGCCGGAACCTATCCCGCCAACCAGCAGAACCGCTATGTCGAATACGGGCGGGTGAGCAACGTCGAAGTGTTTCGTACCCCGGAGCAAGCCAGGAGCTCAGGCATAGGTGCCATCCTCGGTGGTGTGGCCGGCGCGGTGGTGGGCCACCAGATCGGCGGCGGCACCGGCAAGGATGTGGCGACGGTTGCCGGTGCTGTGGGCGGCGCCGTGGCCGGCAATGCGATCGAAAGAAACCGCAATACCACGGTGCGTGAAACCTACCGCGTCTCCGTACAGCTCGACAACGGTACCGGCCGCGCCTATGACGTGCCGTCGACCGGCGACCTGCGTGTCGGCGACCGTGTGAGGATTGAGAACGGCCTGCTGTACCGGATGTAAGCAGCAAGCGGGGAGGGCGTAAAGGGCGGCTTCGTGCCGCCCTTGCGCTTTTGCCTTAATGCAAGGTGCCGCTGCCGGGCGTGAGCGGCTCGAGCTTGAAAAAGCCGGTGCCCAGCGAACCCTGGCCGATTTCCTCTTCGCTGGCTTCGCGCACGGACTCGACCTTGACGGCCAGCCGGATGGCGATGCCCGCCAGCGGATGGTTGCCGTCAAGCACCACATGGTCGGGGTAGATTTCGGTGACTGTGTAGATATGCTGCTGCGGCGCCGTCCCGCTGACGCCCTGCGGAAGGGCCGCACCGTCGAAGGTCATGCCTTCTTCGAGTTCGGCGGGAAAGACCTTGCGGGGCTCAAGGAACACCAGCTCTTCGTCATAGTCGCCAAAGGCGGTTTCGGGCTCCAGGTGCAACTCAAGTTTGTCGCCGGCTTCATGGCCTTGCAGCGCTTCCTCTATCTTGGCGAGGAGGTCATCGCCGCCCAGCAGGAACTCGATGGGTTCATCCAGTTCGTCCAGCACATCGCCCAGGGTGTCTTTCAGCGTCCATGTCAGGGCTACGACGCATTGCGGGGTGATTTTCATCCGACAATTGTCCCATGGATGTAAACCAATCTCTAGCGCTCCTTGCCGGCCTGAGCCCGGCGCAATTCATGCGCCGGCACTGGCAAAAAAAGCCGCTTCTCGTGCGCCAGGCCCTGCCCGGATTCCAGCCTCTGTTGAGCCGCGCGGCCTTGTTCAAGCTGGCCGCGAGCGAGCAGGTTGAGTCGCGGCTGATCGTCCAGCAGGCCAAGGGCTGGCGCATGAAGCAGGGGCCTTTAGCGCCGCGCAGCCTGCCGCCGCTGAGCCAGAAAGCCTGGACCTTGCTGGTGCAGGGGGTGGACCTGCATGACGCCGGGGCGCACGAGCTGCTGCAGCAGTTCCGTTTTGTGCCCGATGCGCGGCTTGACGACCTGATGGTCTCTTTCGCCACGGCGGGCGGCGGGGTGGGCCCGCACTTTGACAGCTACGACGTCTTTTTGCTGCAGGCCAGCGGGCGGCGGCGCTGGAAGATAGGCCGGCAAAAAGACCTGAGCCTGCAGGAGGATGTGCCGCTGAAGATATTGCAGAACTTCGAGCCCGAACAGGAGTTTGTGCTGGAAGCCGGCGACATGCTTTACCTGCCCCCGCGTTATGCGCATGACGGTATCGCCGAAGCGGCGGCTCCTGGCGACGGCAAAGCGGGCGACTGCATGACCTATTCGATCGGCTTCAGGTCGCCGGGACGGGGCGAGCTGGCGGCTGAGCTGCTGCAGCGCCTGGCGGAATTTAGCGAGGATGGCGACGGCGCGGATGTCCCGGCAGGACGTGCCCCCAAGGTGCCCGACATGTACCGTGATCCCGGCCAGGACGCGACGGCCACCCCGGCGGCCTTGCCCGCGGCCCTGGCCACCTTCGCGAGCCAGGCCGTGCAGGACGCGCTGAAAGACCCTCTGGCGCTGGCCTGTGTCCTGGGTGAATACATGACCGAACCCAAGCCCTCTGTGTGGTTTGACGAAGCCGCGGATGAATGGGATGCCGACGCCGCGAAGGCCGGCCGCATGGCGGTCAAGCTGGATGCGCGCACCCGGATGATGTATGACACCGACCACGTGTTCATCAACGGGGAGAGCTACCGCGCCAAAGGCGCCGACGCAAACCTGATGCGACGCCTGGCCGACGGCCGCGGCCTGGCGCCGCAAGACCTGCGCAAGGCCGGCGCCTCCGCGCTGGCGCTGCTGGGCGACTGGCACGATGCCGGCTGGCTACGGCAGGAGCCGCCCGCGGATTTCTGACCCGACCCATCATCATCTGTTTGCCACCCAAGGAAGGAGATGCTCCATGGACACCGAAACCTCATTCACCCAGCCGCAAGCCTTGCCGGAAGGCCGCTTCAGCGGGCGCACGGATTTTACGGACATGATTCGCCAGGCTTTTGCCGTGGCGGCGCAGCAGGGCTGGCGTGAAATCATCGTCTGCGACCCGGATTTCGAAGACTGGCCCCTGGGCGAGCGCGCGGTGGCGCAGGCCCTGAACGACTGGTCCAAGACCGGCCGCACGTTCACGATGCTGGCCGGGAATTACGACGAAGTGCTTCGTCGGCATGCGCGCTTCGTCACCTGGCGGCGGACCTGGGCGCACATCGTGGACTGCCGCGCCATCACGTCCGCCCCGGCCGACGACATGCCCAGCGCCTTGCTGGGCCCGGGCTGGGTTTTCGAGCGCCTGGACTTGCAGCGCTGCACGGGCATGGCCGGGTCCGAGCCGGCCCGCCGGGTGGCGCTCAGGGAGCGCATCCACGAGCGCCTGCTGAAAAGCTCCCCGGCTTTTCCGGCCACAACCCTGGGGCTTTAGGCGCAAGAATCAGCAGGCCGCAGGCGCCATGCGGTCGTGCTTCGTCGACTAAGGGTTTTCAGACTTGTAATATCCAGCATATAATTTAAAGCTGGGTAGAAAGAGCTCGAGTCCTTTCCCCGGTCAAAAATTACTTGAATTCCGGTTTGGGTTTTCTTTTGGCAATTTCCGGAAATTGTTTTCTTAAATATCACCAAGGATCGTAAAAATGAACAAGTCACTCGTTTTGGCAGCTATCGTCGCCGCTGTTGCTCTGGCTGCTTGCGGCAAGAAGGAAGAAGCTCCTGCGCCCGCACCTGCTGCAGCTGCTCCAGCACCTGCTGCTGAAGCTTCCGCTCCAGCCGCTGCCACGTCCGCACCTGCTGCCGCTGCTCCGTCTGCTGACGCTGCCGCCGCTGCCGCTACGACCGCTGCTGCAAGCGCTGCCAAGTAATTCTTCAGTGAATTGAAAAAAGCCGCCGCAAGGCGGCTTTTTTTATGCCCGCTGTTTTTCGCCTCGCCGTGTTCCCGGCGGGCGCCGCGGCTTCAAAGCGAAAGCCAGGGTGTACCGGTATCGGGTCTGGCCACCACGATATCGTCCGCGCCGCACGACAGCGCTTCAGCCATCAGCGTTTGCACCAGCGCCGGCCGGTTGTTCTGCGCGCTCAGGTGCGCGGCCACCAGGTGCCTGAACCGCCCATGAATGAGGCCGCGGGCAATCTCCGCCGCCGCGGCATTGGAGAGGTGGCCGTACTGGCCGCCCACGCGCCGCTTTAAAAAAGGCGGATACGACGATTGCGCCAGCATTTCGGTGTCATGGTTGCACTCCAGCATCAGGGCGTCACATGCCATGAGGTGCGACATGACATGCGCCGTGGCATGGCCCAGGTCGGTCAGGATGCCCAGCTTGGCCGAGCCGTCGGTGCAGGTGAGCTGCAAGGGCTCCCTGGCATCGTGGGGCACCGTGAAAGGCGTCAGTTGCAGGCCTCCCACTTCGATGGTTTTGCCGTCGCGCGCGATATGCAGCAGGCCGTCAAAGTCCGGCGCCCCGATGGCGKTATATGTGCCGTGGCTCATCCAGACCGGGATGCGGTAGCGCAGGGCGAGCGAACGGGCGCAGCCGATATGGTCGCCGTGTTCATGCGTGACGAACACGGCATGTATGTCCTCAGGCTGCAGTTCAGCTTCGCCAAGCCGGTAGAGCAAATGCTTGAGGCCCAGCCCGCAGTCGACGAGAACCCGCGAAGGCGCGATTCCCATTGCTTCGACRACGGCGGCATTGCCCGAACTGCCGCTGCCCAGGCTTTTGAACCTCAACATGGGTGTGGCAATTCGCGGCTGGGCGGTCCGGGCGGTAAGCCCGGATTACTTCAGGTCGTCGGCAATCACCTGCACGATGCGCTGGGCGTTGGCCGATGATTCCGCRGCGCCCTGGGCATTCAGGACGGACACCGTGGTGCTTTCGCCCTGGCTCTTGACGGCGATGCGGTATTTCAGGGGCGGCGTGGCGGCCGGCGAGCCGCTGAACAGCTTGCTGAAGAAGCCGGGTTCGGTCTTGTTGGCGACCGGCTCGACGTAGCGCACGAAGTAGGTGCCCTGGCTGCGGTCGCGATCTTCGACCGTGAAGCCCGTGCGGTCCAGCGCCAGGCCGACCCGGCGCCAGGCGCGTTCAAAGCCTTCGTCGATTTGCACAACGGGCACGTTGTTCACCGTGGCGATGCGCGAGGTCTGCTTGGCGGCGCCCGCGGCCACCAGGGCCCTGGACTGCTCTTGCGTCACGCCCAGCTTGACCATCATGCGGCGCAGGAATTCGGCTTCGAGTTCCGGGTCGGCGGGACGGGGCTGCCAGACCGTGCTGTCACCTGAGGCGGCGCTACCGGTCTTTCCACCGGTGACCACTTCAACCATGCCGCGATGGCTCACATAAATCTCGGTGCCGCCGTCGGGGCGGCGCTCCAGGCGCGTGCGGAACTTGTCGCGTTCGCCGGTGGAATACAGGCCGTCGAAGACCTTGCCCAGCGCGCTGCGGATGAAGTCCTGCGGCAGCTTGGCGCGGTTTTCYGCGAAGTCGGTTTCCATGATGCCGAGGTTTTCCTGGTCCTGCGCGAGCAGGAAACCGCTTTCGAGCCAGAAATCGCGCACAGGGCCCCAGAGTTTGTCGGCGGGCCGGTTCACGACCAGCCAGCGCTGGCTGCCCGCGCGCTCGATGCGCACGTCGCCGACATTGGCGGTGGCCGTCTGCACGGCCTGCGTGGGCTGGCCCACCTGGTAGCTGTTGGCGGAGACCGCCGTGCCGGGTACCACATAGCGGGTCTCGCGGCTGAGCTGGGTCAGGTCGGGAGGAATGTCCAGCGAAGGGCCCTTGGTGCCGCTGGATTTGTAATCGACGCGTTCGCCGTCCATCACATCCTTGAGGGAGGAGCAGCCGGCGAGCAGGCCGAGAGCCAGCAGCGCGGACACAGCCGCGGTGCTCCGGACTTTTGAAAATGCAGGACGTGTTGGCGATATCTTCACTTGGGTTCCCTTAAAAATCAGATCAGGCAAATCAAACCAGGCCGCAGGCGCGCAGGGCGCTTTCCACGGCCGCTTCGTTCGATGTCTCCAGCGGCGTCATCGGCAGCCGCAAGGTGCCGCCGCAAAGACCCATCCGGGCCATGGCCCATTTGACGGGAATCGGGTTGGCTTCGATAAACAGGTTTCTGTGCAGCGGCAGCAGCTTGAGCTGCAGTTCCATGGCGCGACGGGTGTCGCCCGCCACGGCGGCCACGCACAGCTCATGCATGAGCCGGGGCGCCACGTTGGCCGTCACGCTGACATTGCCCTGGCCGCCGCAAAGCATGAGTGCCACGGCGGTCGGGTCGTCGCCCGAATACACGGCAAAGCCCTTGGGCACTTCCTTGATCAGCCATTGCGCGCGCTCGATATTGCCGGTGGCTTCCTTGATGCCGACGATGCCGGGCACCTGGGCCAGGCGCAACACGGTGGCGTGCGCCATATCGGCAACGCTGCGGCCGGGCACGTTGTACAACACGGTGGGCAGGTCGCCGACGGCTTCGGCGATCGCCTTGAAGTGCCGGTACTGGCCTTCCTGCGTGGGCTTGTTGTAATAGGGGACGACCTGCAACTGGCAGTCGGCGCCCACCTGCTTGGCGAAGCGGGCGAGTTCGATTGCTTCGGCGGTGGAGTTGGCGCCGCAGCCGGCCATGATGGGCACGCGCTTTTTGGCTTGCTCCACCGAGACGCGGATGATTTCGCAGTGCTCCTCGACGTTGACGGTCGGGGATTCGCCGGTGGTGCCGACCACGCCTATGCAGTCCGTGCCCTCGGCGATGTGCCAGTCCACCAGTTTGCGCAGTGTCGGGTAATCTACGCTGCCGTCATCATGCAAGGGTGTTGCCAGTGCAACGATGCTGCCAGTAATGGGTTTCATGCTTTGCTTGTAAACGTTCGCGGCCGGGAGCTAGGGAAGGGGACTGGCCGGAATACCGCCAGGCCGGCCCAAAACGGCCAATCCTGCATTCTACCCAGAGCCTAGGGCAGTCCATAGCGCGGCGGGGCGGGCAAACCCGCAGTCGCGGGCGCTTCGCGGACCGCGGCAATGCGCTGGATAAACCGCGGCGGGCTCTCATGGAAACCCTCCTCGAAGGCCACCACCCGCAGCGCCCGGCAGGTTTCCAGCAATTCGCCGGTGCGCAGCAAAAAATCCGGCCGGGAGGGCTTGCCCACGGTCTCATTGCCTTGCGTAAAAGTTTCGTAAATCAGCACCCCGCCGGGCGCCAGGGCGGCCAGCAGCGTGGGCAGCAGGGGGCGCCACAGGTAGTTGGTCACGACGATCGCGTCGAATTGCCGGCCCGCGAAAGGCCAGGGGCCGGCTTCAATGTCGGCCACCACCGCCTCGCGGGCGGATGCGGGGATGGCGCCGGCGATGGCGTCCATCGCTTCCTGCGAGCGGTCCACCAGCACCAAAGGGTGGTTTCGCTGGTGAAACCAGCGGGCGTGGCGGCCATAGCCGCAGGCGACGTCCAGCACCACGCCGCGCTCGCGGACCAGGTGCGACCAGCGCTGCACCCAGGCGGCGGGCAATTCCGTTCCGTGCGGAGTGCTGCTCATATTAGAGGGGCTTTACGTCGTCCTTGAGCGCGGCCAGCGCCATGGACTCGACCCGGCCCGGCRCGATCAATTTGAGCCAGCGGCCCAGCTTGCCCTTGGCCGTCATGACGACTTCCCGGTCTCGGCGGGTAGGCGGTGGTCACGCTGACCCCGGCGCCCTTCATTTCGGCGCGCAGCGCCTCAAAAAATCCCACCATGGCGAATTTGGTGGCGCTGTAGGCCGTGCGGCCCGGCACGCCGATCAGCCCGGCCAGGCTGGAAACGGCCACGATGCTGCCGTGGCGCAGCTTCAGGTGGGGCAGGGCAGCGTGGGTGCACCAGACGCTGCCCCAGAGGTTGATGCGCATCAACTGCTCATACCAGCCCAGGTCCTGGGCCTTGACGTCCTCGAATAGCGCCTGCGCCGACATGCCGGCGTTGTTGACCAGGGCGTCGACGTGCCCGAAGCGCCCGATGGTGGCATCCACCAGGTGGCGGCATTGGGCTTCGATGGACACGTCGGTCTTGACGACCAGGGTTTGCGCGCCGTGCGCGGCGCATTGGCCCGCGACTTCATCAAGCAGCGTTTCATTGCGCGCCGCCAGCACCAGCGCGATGCCGGGGCCAAACGTTTTGGCCAGTTGCCGCGCCATTTCGGCGCCAATGCCGTCCGAGGCGCCGGTGATGATGATGGTTTTCATGGTGTTGTCCCCGTCTTCCTGGATTGCGCCCCATCGCCCTTAAATTCTGAATTCTYCTTGCTCCGGAGCTGCTCACAAAACCCAGCGAAGCGGTCCTGGCTAGGCGCGACGCCGCAGACAGTGCTMCAGCACGGCAAGGCGGCTGCAACAACGCCAGGAGGGTTTTTGAGCGGCTCCTAAAAGCAGGCCCAGATCTGATTTGCGAGTGTGAGAAGAAATTCCGGCCGTGTGTAGAGGGCAAACACCCCCAGCGACGCGATGACCGCGAGCGCCCACAGGCCGGCTTTTTTGGCCATCTCAGGCCCCTTGCGGCACGCCGGCGCGTGTGATCGGCGCCTCGCGCACCGGCAGGTTCACCAGGGCGGCAAACACGCCGAGCGCGATGGCGATGTACCAGACGATGTCGTAGCTGCCGGTGCGGTCATATAGATAGCCGCCCAGCCAGACGCCCAGGAAGGAGCCGATCTGGTGGCTGAAGAAGATGAAGCCGCCCAGCATCGACAGATGCTGGATGCCGAAGATCTGCGCCACCACGGCGTTGGTCGGCGGGATGGTCGACAGCCACAGCAGGCCCATCAGGCTGGCGAAGATGTAGACGCTCAGCGGGCTCAGGGGCGCCGCGATGAACACGGCGATCACCACCGCACGCGACAGGTAAATCGTCGCCAGGATTTTCCGTTTGGCGATTTTCTGGCCGAGCGAGCCGGCGATATAGGTGCCGAAGACATTGAACAGCCCGATCAGCGCCAGCGCATAGCTGGCCACCTGGGGCGACAGGCCCTTGTCCTTGAGGTAGCTGGGCATGTGCACGCCGATGAACACCACCTGGAAGCCGCAGACGAAGTAGCCCGCCATCAGCAGCTGGAAACTCGGGTACTTGAAAGCTTCGCGCAACGCCTGAGCGATGGTCTGCTCGCGTTTGGCGGGCTGGCCGCCGGCAAACCCGCCTTCGCGCAGGCCCAGCGCCAGCGGCGCGATCAGCAGCACGGCGCCGCTGAGCACCAGCAGGGCCTCTTTCCAGCCCAGGCCGCTGATCAGCAGGCCTTCGACCGGCACCATCAGGAACTGGCCGAAGGAGCCCGCCGCCGCAGCCACCCCCATGGCCCACGAGCGTTTTTCCGCCGAAATGTTGCGGCCTATCACGCCGTAGATGACGGCATAGGTGGTTCCAGCCTGCGCCGCGCCTATCAGCACCCCGGCCGTCATGGTGAACAGAAAGCCCGTGGGCGACAGCGCCATGCCCACCAGGCCCAGCCCGTACAGCAGGGCGCCGCCCACGATCACGCGGAAAGCGCCGAAGCGGTCGGCCGCCATGCCGGCGAAGATGCCGAACACGCCCCAGGACAGGTTCTGCACCGCCAGCGCGAAGGCAAAGGTTTCGCGCGTCCAGCCCTGGGCCTGGGTGATGGGCTGCAGCCACAGCCCGAAGCCGTGGCGTATGCCCATGGACAGCGTGACGA